>JBKOZX010000062.1:0-3351 GCA_046726115.1 Actinomycetota bacterium
GATCTGGATCGTGTCCGCGCTGATCTGGTGGCAGGCCGACCTGCCGAACCTGTGGGGCCCCGACCCGTCGGTCGGGCTGTTCCTCTTCTCCGTGATCGGCTCCACGATGATCCTCTACAAGTTCCGCGCCGCGGCGAGACAGGTGGCGGCGTGATCGGGCTCGTGACGGACTCGAATGCGCAGCTGCCCGCCGCTATGCGCGAGCGCTACAACGTCGGCGTCGTGCCCCTCACGATCGTGGTCGACGACGAGCCGTACCAGGAGGGCATCGACATCACCGGGCCCGAGTTCTACGAGCGGCTGGCCGCGGGTGCGTCGGTCTCGACGGCGGCGCCGTCGCCTGGCGCCGTGCTCACGGTGTACGAGCAGATGGTCGCGGCGGGCGCGACCGAGGTCCTGTCGGTCCACATCGGCTCGAACACGTCGTCGACGGTCAACGCGGTGGGGGTCGCCGCCGGCTCGAGCCCGGTGCCGGTCGAGATCGTCGACACCGGGACGGCGTCGTTCGCGGTGGCGTGCTGCGTGTGGGCGGCGGGGGAGGTGTTGGCCGCGGGCGGCGACCTCGCCCACGCCGCCGACGTCGCCCGGCGCGTCGCCGGCGAAGTCGGGAACGTCTTCATCATCGGGGCGCTCGACCTTGCGCGCCGCGGTGGGCGGCTCGCGCCCGATGCCGAGGACGGGGAAGGCCTCCCGGTCGTGGCGCTGGCCGACGGCCAGATGAAGCCGGTCGGCCACGTCCACGACGTCGAGTCGGCCGTCGCCGCCATGACCGAGTACCTCGTCGAAGTGGCCGGCGGCGTTCCCCAGCGCGTCGGCGTCGGGGACGCGCTCACGCCCGAGCTCGCAAGCGAGTACGCGGCCCGGCTCGCGACCAGGCCCGAGGTGGCGGAGCTCGTGCGATACGAGATCGGCCCGTCGGTCGGTGCACACACGGGCGCCGGGACTGTCGGGGCGTGCTTCTTCCCTGTTTGACTCTGACCGGCGGCCCGACTTTTCCTCAAGGGCCTGTTCGTTCCCGTCGTCCCGACCGGTTTATCGCGCGCCCGATGCAGCCAACACTGTCCCGTAGCGGCCGGTGAGCTCCGCACCACTCGCACAACACCGGCGGCATCCCCCTCCCGGTGGGTCTGGTGGCAAAGCAGCCCCACGGTGAGGGAAATCGGAAGGCGGGAGGCGCAAGGACCGGGGCCTCCCGCTTTTCGCGTGCCCGCTCCGGCACGAAGACGAAGAAACGCGGCAGAAGGAGTCCGGGGCAGGGTCGGACCCCTCCATGCCGCGTTCACATAGTAGCCGAAACGGACAAACCGCCTTCCACGATGAGCTGAAGCGCCCAGAGGTCAGCGGAGGGAGCGCTCCTCACCCTCCCCGGGTTCGACGCCGATCGCGTCCACAGCCTGGGCCGGTGACAGCAGGGCCATCTCCGCCCGTGCCGTCGACGGTCGGCAAAGTCGCCGTCCGCCGCGCGGAGGCGAGAGCGTCACTTGCGCTTGACGAGCCAGCGGAGCTTCTCGGCCTTCTCGAACGCGGCGTCGCCGGCGACCTGCCCGACCGACGTGCCGTAGGTCGGGTACACGTGCATGAACTGCGACAGCTCGCTGAGCTTGACGCCCTCCTCGATGGCGAGGGCGAACTCGTGGATCATCTCCCCGGCGGCGGGGGCGAGGATGTGCGCGCCGACGATCTTCTTCTTGTCCGTGATGATCATGATCGCGCCCTCGGACGCGCCGTCGGCCCGGGCGCGGTCGTTGTGCTCGAGCTCCTGGTGCCAGACCTCGATGTTGTCGCCGTGCTGCTCGCGCGCCTCGGCCTCGGTCAGGCCCGTATGGGCGAGCTCGGGGTCTGTGAACGTGCACCACGGCACGGCCGCGACGACCTTGCCCTTCCCGGGGAAGAACATGTCGCGCACCGCTCGCACGCCCTCGTAGGCCGCGGAGTGCGCGAACAGGTACCGACCGGCGAGGTCGCCGCAGGCGTAGATCGTGTCCACGTTCGTGCGGCCCCGGTTGTCGACGACAACGCCCTTGCGCGTGCACTCGATGCCGAGGTCTTCGATCCCGAGGCCGTCCTTGTTGGGCACCCGGCCCACGGCGACGAGCAGCTCGTCGGCCGACCAGGTCGCCGGCTTCCCGTCCTCGGTGCCGCGGACGATCTTCTTGCCGTTCTCAACGGTGACCTTCTCCGTTGCCACGTTGAACCGCAGGTCGACGCCCTCGGTGCGCAGCCTGTCGACGAGCTTGTCGACGAGCGCGGGCTCGTCCTTGGGGAGGATGCGCGGCCCCTTCTGGAGCAGCGTCGCCGGGATCCCGAGGCGCGTGAAGCCCTGCACCATCTCCACCGCGATCGGGCCGCCGCCGATGTTCACGAAGCTCGCCGGCGGGTCCTCGAGCTCGAACAGGCTTTCGCTCGTGACGAAGCCGGCCTCCTCGAGGCCCTCGATCGGCGGGACCGCCGGGCGGCTCCCGGTGCACAGCAGCACGTAGCGGGTCTCGAGTGTTCGGTCACCGACCTGCACCCTGTGCTTGTCGATGAGTTTGGCGTGGCCATACACGATCTCGACGCCCATGTCCTCGTAGCGCTGCGGGTTGTCGTCGGTTGACGCGATCTGTTGCTGCACCGAGCGGATGTGCTTCCACACGCTGCCCCGGTCGACCTTGGGCTCGACCGGCTCGATGCCGAAGTCGTCGGCCGTGCGCATGTGGTGGGCGACCTTGCCCGCGGCCAGCAGCGCCTTGCTCGGCACGCAGCCGGTCCAGAGGCAATCGCCGCCGACGCGGCTGCGTTCCGCGACGGCGACCTTGAGGTCGAGGGTGGCTGCGAACTCGGCCGCCACCATGCCGCCCGAGCCCATCCCGACGATCACGAGGTCGTACCGATCTGCCACTGTCCTGCCTCCGCAGTTTCAAGCCGCGCCGAAGCTTGAATCTAGGTCCCGTTCGGCCCGGCGGCAGCGGGACGCCTGCGCGGCGGTAGCCGTCATACCCTCGCGGCAGAATGAGCGAGGTGACCCAGCTGACTGCCCCTGAGCTCGCGCCCTCGATCGGTCACGCAGGCATCGACGGGTTCCATCCCGCCGTGGCCGAGTGGTTCCGGCGCCGGTTCCCCGACGGCCCCACGGAGGCCCAGGAGCAGGGCTGGCCCCACATCGCCACCGGTGCCGACACCCTGATCGCGGCACCCACCGGGTCGGGAAAGACGCTCGCCGCCTTCCTCGTCGCGATCGACCGCCTCTACCGCGAGCACGACCGCGGTATCGACGTGTCGATCGGGACCCGGGTCGTGTACGTCTCGCCGCTGAAGGCACTCGCCGTCGACATCGGCGAGAACCTCGAGCAGCCCCTCGCCGAGATCGCC
>JBKOZX010000063.1:0-3678 GCA_046726115.1 Actinomycetota bacterium
CGCCCCCGGCCCTACCGACGCAAGTCGGCCCCGACCTTCGTCGTCGCGCTCGCGGACGTCGACGAGCCGCCCGAGGACGTGCTGCGGACCGGCTACACGTTGCTCGTCCGGGCGCTCGCCAACCTGTGCGTCATGGTGAGCAGCCATGACGGTTCGCCCGCAGCCCACTTCGTGACGCTCGAGCAGGGCACGTACGCCGTGCACCACGAGGGCAGCGACGACGACTTCTTTGCTGCCGTGTTCGAACGGATCGAGCCGCTGGCGTCGTCGCGGCTGGTCATCGCGAACGAGTTCCGTTCGGACCTCCCCGAGGAGCTGTGGAACGGCGACGAGCACACCGGCCAGATCCGCCGCGCCGGTGAGCACCTCGACGCCCTCGACCTGCTTCCTGCCGCGTTCCCGATCGAGGAGATCCTGTCCGAGCGCGACCTGCGGCACGTGAAGCTGCTGTACGGAATCGGTGGCCTCAGCTACGGCAACGCGAGCTCGCGCCGCACGGCCGACGGCCCGCTCGGCCCCGAGTTCTGGATGAGCGCGAGCGGCGTCGACAAGTCCGCGCTGACCGACATCGGCAAGCACATCCTTCTGGTGCAGGGCTTCGACGCCGAACGCGACACGATGATCCTGAGCGTCCCGCCCGACGTGACGCCCAATCGGGTGTCGGTCGACGCCATCGAGCACTGGATGATCTACAACGAGCATCCCGAGGTGGGCGCGATCCTCCACGTGCACGCGTGGATGGACGGCATCCAGTCGACCGAGATCAACTTCCCGTGCGGCACGGTCGAGCTCGCCGGAGCCGTCGCGCAGCTCGTACGCGAAGCCCCCGACCCGGCTCACGCCGTGGTCGGACAGCGCAACCACGGCCTCACGATCACCGGCGAGAGCCTCAACGAGATCCTCGACCGCATCGACGGCAAGCTCGTCCGCAACGTCCCCATGGACTGACGGGCTACGCCAAGCGGTCGTCGAGGAGGCGCTTGAGGAGCTGGGGGTTGCCCTGGCCCTTGGTCGCCTTCATCGCCTCACCCATGAGGAAGCCGCGCTTCTTCTTGCGGACCTTGTCGTCGCCGGCGCGGTAGTCGGTCACGGCGTCGGCATTGGCGGCGAGCACGTCATCGACGATCGACGCCAGCTCACCCTCGTCGCTCACCTGCGCGAGGCCGCGCTCCTCGACGACCTGCTTCGGTCGCTTCGGCTGGCGGAGGCATTCGCCGAGCACGTCTTTCGCGAGGTTGCGCGACAGCGTGCCGTCGGCGACGAGGTCGACCAACTCGGCCAGCCCGTCGGGCGCCAATGGCAGCGCACCCGGTGCCAAGCCCGTCTCGTGCAGGTACGCGAGAAGGTCGCCGGTGCACCAGTTCACGACGTCCTTCGGCGCACCGCGCCGCAACGCCACGACCGCCGCCTCCGCGAACTCGTCGAGGCCCGGCGTCCCGACGAGCACGCGCGCGTCCTGCTCGCCGATCCCCCACTCGGCGACGAGCCGGGCCCGCCGTGCCGCGGGCAGCTCCGGCATCGACGCCCGGACCTGTCGCCGCATCTCGTCGTCGGGGGCGACGGGCACGAGATCGGGCTCGGGGAAGTACCGGTAGTCGTCCGCCTCCTCCTTCGTCCGCATCGTGTGCGTGACACCAGCCGCCTCGTCCCAGTGACGGGTCTCCTGCATCACGCGGTCACCGGCATCGAGCAGCTCGCTCTGGCGCTCGATCTCGTACTCGAGCGCCCGCCCGAGCGACCGCAGCGAGTTCATGTTCTTGACCTCGACCTTGGTGCCGAGCGCCTCGGTGCCCTCCCGTCGCAACGACACGTTCGCGTCGATGCGGAACGCGCCCTCCTCCATCTTCACGTCGGACACGCCCAGCCCCTGGAGCACGCCCCGGAGCTCGCCCACGTAGGCCCGCGCCTGCTCGGCGCTGCGCAAGTCGGGTCGGCTCACGATCTCCATCAGCGGGATGCCGGCGCGGTTGTAGTCGACGAGCGAGTGGTCGGCCTCGTGGATGCGCCCGCCGCCACCCACGTGGATGGTCTTGCCCGTGTCCTCTTCCATGTGCGCGCGCTCGATGCCGACGCGCGCGCCGTCCACCTCGAGCTCGCCGTCGACGCAGATCGGCTCGTCGTACTGGCTGATCTGGTAGTCCTTCGGCATGTCCGGATAGAAGTAGTTCTTGCGGTGGAACAGGGAACGCTCCGGCACGGTGCAGTGCAATGCATCGCCGATACGGAGCGCGAACTCGACGGCCCGTTCGTTGAGCACCGGCAAGGAACCGGGGAGACCCAGGCACACCGGGCAGATGTTCGTATTGGGCTCGGCACCGAACTCGTTCTTGCAATCACAGAACAACTTCGTGGCCGTGGCCATCTCGACGTGCACCTCGAGGCCGATCACCACTTCCCACGTCGTAGTGGCGGTGGTCGTCATGCCAGACTCCCGCCGTGAGCGAACGACCTGATCCCGCTGCGTTCGCCGTCCGGCGCGACGAGGTACGCAACGGCGTCGCGCTCGCGTACGTGCACGAGGGCGTCGGTGGAACACCGATCCTGCTCGTCCACGGCTACCCCGAGACCAAGCGCATCTGGTGGCGCAACATCGGCCCGCTCGCCGACGCCGGCTTCGAGGTCATCGCGCCCGACCTGCGCGGCTACGGCGACTCCGATCTCGCCGCCGACGGCTTCTACGACGTCACGGCGTACTCGCTCGACCTCTACGCGCTTGTGCACGACGTGCTCGGGCACGAGCGGTGCATCGTCGTCGGCGGCGACCTCGGCGGCGTGGTGCTCTACGACCTCGCGCTCCGTCACCCCGGGTTCGCCGAGCGCCTCTGCGTCTTCAACACCCTCGTGATCCTGCGCGACGAGCTGTTCGAAGCGGCCGGCATCACGGCCGACGACGAGCGCGCCACCCGCCCGACGGCGGATTACTTCCGCCGCCAGGGGTCGGAGCCGGAGACCCTCATCGCCGAGCTCGACACTCCGGAGCGACGCCGGGGCTGGGTGGCGGCGATGTACGGGCACCGCCTCTGGGCGGCACCCGGGCACTTCGAACCCGAGGACGTCGACTTCATGACCGAGCCCTTCGCCGACGCCGACCGGCTGCGGGCGAGCTGGGGCAGCTACGAGACTGCATACGGGAACCGACCGATGGAAGACGTGCCCAAGCTGTTCGAGCCGTGCCCGGTGCCGGCGCTCGTGCTCTACGGGCCGGAGGACCACGTCGTGCCCGACTCGTTCCCCGCTCGGGCGCGCGTCGCGTTCACCGAGTGCGTAGGCCCGTTCGTCGTCCCCGACGCCGGTCACTTCCTGCAGTGGGAGCAGGCTGACGTGCTCAATCGCGCGCTCACGCACTTCTGCCTCTGACTGCCGCCGGGCGCTCACTGCGCCGCCTCCTCGACCGCGCGTGCAACGCGGAACATCACCGGCTCGCCCAACGCCGGCGCCAACACCTGCACGCCGATCGGGAGATCGTCGCCGTCGGTCCCGAACGGCACGCTCGCGGCGGGATGCCCGGCCAGGCTGGTCGGGACGGTGCACACGTCCGACAGGTACATGGAGAGCGGGTCGTCGGTCTTGGCGCCGAGCTCGAACGCCGTCGTCGGTGAGGTCGGGCCCAGCAAGACGTCGAATCGCTCGTACGCGCGCGCAAAGTCGCGGATGATCAGGGTGCGCACGCGCTGCGCC
>JBKOZX010000064.1:0-11729 GCA_046726115.1 Actinomycetota bacterium
AAGATGCTCATCGCCGACGACAGGTTCATCGGCACCGGCGGCGGTGCATCCGGTGCCGTCGACGCGCTCTTCGACGACGAACCGACGTGACAGCAGAGCACGGTGCCGGTGTCGGAGCACGCCGCGAACAGCGGGTCCCACGAGTCGGTGTGGATGCTCGGCATGCCGAGGCCGGCAGGGTTCTCCGAGAACGTGACCGCGTGGCAGCCCTTGTCCGCGAGCCGTCGTACCTCCGTCGCCGCCGCCTCGACGTCGAAGAGCGGCAGGATCCCGCAGGGGATGAATCGCTCCGGGTGGGCGCCGCACCACTGATCGACGTGCCAGTCGTTGTACGCCTTGATCATGACGAGATTGACGTCGCGGTCCGGTCCCGCGTTGAGGACCTGGCCCGAGAACCCCGTCCAGTTCGGGAAGTTGAGGCCCGCGAGCTGGCCGCCGGCCGACATGTCGCGTACGCGCTCGTGCACGTCGTAGCAGCCGGGCCGCATCTCCTCGTAACGCGTCGGGTTGACGTTGAACATCTCGGGCGGCTTGCCCGCGACCGCGTTCAGCCCGAGGTTGCGGCCGCGGAGCTCGCCGTAGAACCACTGCTGGGATCCGTCAGGCTCGTCGACGACGCGCGGCATCCGGTCGCGGTACTTCGCCGGGACGTGGGCGTCGAACATGTCGGCGGGCTCGCAGATGTGGTCGTCGACCGAGACGAGGATCAGCTCGTCCGCGCGCACGCTCATGCCGACGGCTCCTCGAACAATCCCCTGTCGGAGAACAGCTGCACGACGAGCCGGCCCTGGCGGCTCATCATGCGCTCGTATCCGCCGCTCGCCTTGGCCGCATCGCCGTTGGCCACGGCTCCGGCGATGTCGGTCAGGCCCTCGCGCTCGATCTCGATCGCGCCGGGCACGAGCGCGAAGAAGTTCCCGGGGATGAGGCCCGACATCGCCCGCAGCACGACCTTGATGCGCGGCGACGCGGCGGCGTCGACGATCGCGGCATGGAACGCGATCGTCAGGCGCTGGATCGCCTCGGGGTCGTCGGTCTGCGTGAGCCGGCGCGCGATGTCGTCGACGCGCTCGGCGAGGTCGGGCCTCGCCCGGCCCATCGCGCGGCGCACCGCGAACCCGTAGACGAGCCCGAACAGCTCGTAGGTGTCGCGTGCCGCCTGCTCGTCGAGCGCGTTGACGAACGCGCCGCGGTGCATCTCGATCGTCACCCAGCCCTCGCGCTCGAGCGCGATCAACGCCTCGCGTACCGGGATGCGGCTGACCCCCCTCGCCTGCGCGATCTGCTCCTGGGGGATCCGCTCGCCCGGGCGGAGCCGGCCGTCGAAGATCAACCGGCGGAGGTAGACGGCGGCGTGCTCACCGCTGCTCTGGCGCGCCGGGCGGTCGGGGGCGGGGAGCGCCTCACCCGCCGGGTCTCGCTGGCCGACTGTCGCCACGATTGCATACGTTATGCGACATGACCCTCGGTGACCTGCCTCGTGACCGGCTCGTCCCGATCGTGCTCGAGTACATGATGGTCGGGCACCTCATCGACCGGGCCCTCATGCCGCAGGTCGCCGTGCGCGCCGGCGTCGAGGCCGTCGACGACGTCGCCATCGACGAGTGGCTGGGCGCCAGCCCCACGTACACCGCCCGGATGCGCCGCCTCATGGGGATCGAGGGCGACGGCGTCGGGGCGATCATGAAGGGGCTCCAGCTCGACGTCGGCTTTGTGCACCAGTTCATGGGCGTCAGCTACGAGCTCACCGACGAGCAGCACGGCGCCTTCTGGCTGGACCACTGCGGCGCGTTGATGGACGTCGAGCCGCACGGCGAGGACCGTGTGATCGGCATGTGCCACCACATCGAGGACCCGACGTTCGACGGCACCGCCCTCGCCACGAACCCTCGCGCCCGCATCCGGCCGATCCACCGTCCGCCGCGCGTCCCGTCGGACCGTGAGCCGCACTGCCACTGGACGATCACGATCGACCCGCAGAACGAGCCGATCGGGCCCGCGCCGCACACCCTCCGCGTCGCCGATCTTCCGCTCGCGTCGGTGCCGAACGAGCGCCCTCCGGATGCGGAAGCGGGCGGTAGTGCGGATTACCGCGGCCCGTTCGACCCGAACTTCCGGCTCGCCGATCTCTCCCACGGCACGCTCGTCGGGGTGGCGCGCGAGTTCCAGGAGCAGGTGCACCTGCTCACCAGCTCGGCCGAGCTGTCCCTGGCGGACCGCCTCGATCAGGAAACGGCGCGAGAGATCATCGCCAGCCAGTGGGTGGGGGCGAGTTGGGTCGCGAGCGATCGGCTGGTCGATGCGCTGGGGCTGGGCGGCGGGGTCGACGCGCTCGCGACGGTTCTCACGTTGCACCCGGGGTTCCCGCCGGGCTTCGATCGCACGGTTGACGTCGACGCCGACGCCGGGCTCGTCAGGCTCGAGATGACGCCAGTCTCCGGCGGGCTGCTCGATCCGGACAACCCGGGCTGGCTCGGTCTGCTTGCCCGGGGCGAGCGGGGTGGCATCGAGGCCATGGCGCACGCCGTCGAGCCGCGTGCGCAGGTGGCTGATGTGGTGGTGAGCGACACGAACGTCGTGATCGAGCTCGCCGTGGACGAGTCCGTGGAGCCCGCACCCGAGCCGCCCGAGCTCGCGTTCATGCGTCTCAGCGGCACCGTGTCGTGGGTGTTCGACGCCACCGCGGGAACGTCCGCGAAGGCTTGAGCGCCCCGGACCGACTGTTGTCACGAAAATGAGCGCCTCGACCCCGTTTCGGTGACAACCGGTGTCAACGTCCCTCGAACCTCGGGTCGCGCTTCTCGCGGCGGGCCTGGGAGTGCTCGTGGAAGTCGTCGGTACGGCTCGACAGCTCGATCGCGAGCGCCTCGTCGGCGAGGTGCCGCTCGAGGTCGACGCCCAGTCCTCGGTGGATGAGCAGCTTCGACAGCCCTACGGCAACGGTGGCGGCGGACGCGAGCTCGTCGACCACCTCGCCCGCGACGACGTCGACCTGATCGCCCGGGGCGGCCCGGTGCACCATTCCCCACTCCGCCGCCTGCGCGCCGCTGACGTCGTGGCCGAGCATGATCATCTCCTTGGCGCGCGCGACCCCGGCGAGCCGGGGGAGGAGCCACGAGCCGCCCGAGTCGGGCGTGAACCCCATCGTCGCGAACGGCGCGCGTAGCCGCGCGTCCTCGGCCACGACGGCGAAGTCCGACGCGAGCACCAGGTGCAGGCCGAGGCCGATGATCCACCCCTTCGCCGCGGTGACGATTGGCGTCTGCGTCTCCAACATGGTCGGGATGAGGCGGTTCACCTGCCACCGCATCCGCCGCTGCGTCGCCCCCGCGCGGGGCTTCTCCTCTCCTTTGTCTCGCTGCCCGAGGTCGAAGCCGGAGCAGAAGTCGTCGCCGGTTCCCGACAGCGCGATCACGCGGACGGACTCGTCGCTGCCCGCAGCCTCGATCGTTTCGATCAGCGCCAGGACCATCTCGTCGGTGAGCGCGTTGCGGCGCTCCGGTCGGTCGAGGCGCAGACGCAGCACGGCACCGTCGTGCGCGACGACGAGGCCCTCCGGCGGCGCGGGGTAGTCCTTCATGCTCGCTCCTCGGCGGCGAAGCGGTCGACGAGCGCGTCGAGAGTCGCCTGGCACGTCGTCGCGCCGCCGGGGGGCTCGGGCAGCTGCACTCGCCCGTGCTCGCGGCTCGGGAGCAGGATCGTCGCGTGCGCCGGGGTCGTGGTCTCGCCCCGCTGGTTCTCGCCCGTCAGCTCGAGCTCGACGCCCGGACGCTCACCGTCGACGAGCCCTTTACGCACGACACGCCCACGCATCCAGTGGGTGTCACCTACGTAGTTGAACCGGCGGAACTGGCAGTCGAGCTTCCAGAGCCACGCGTCGTCGCCCATCCAGTCGGTGCAGAGGTGGATCAGCCACGTCTCGCGCATGCGCCCGTAGTCGTACACCGTCTGGCTGCCCGCCCGTCGCGCCCACTCGGGATCCCAGTGCACACGTTGCTGCACGTCGGGGATGTTCAGGTCGTCGGGACGGAAGAAGCGGGGTACCCGCTGCCGCTGCTCGTACCCGAGCCGGAGCGCCTTCACGCCATACAGGCCCATGCCCATGCCGACGTGCCAGCACACCATGTCGGTCACGCGCAGCGGCCCCTTGACGAGCGAGCCGATCTCGTCGCCCTCCTCGACGTCCTCCCACCAGCGGGGCTCCGCCCCGCGGCGCCGCGCCGGCTCCGACGCATAGGCATGGTCGATCTCGCGCAGCTGGTCGTCCGAGTAGGGATCGATGGTCGTCTCTTCGTACTTGCCCCGCGCCGCGGCCTTCCCACGCTCGGTGCGGATCATGAGGCGGTACTGCGCCGACAGCATCTCGCCCGGCGCGCCGAAAACTTCGGCGGTCCACTCGTGCACGGCGCGCTCGGCGAACTCGCTGCCCTTGTCGTGCACGCCGACCAGCGCGTTGCGACGCGTCACCGGCGTGCCCGGTCGCAGCGGCGCCCACCATTCGCGGAAGCTGCCCGAGTAGAAGGCGTGCGCGCCGCGGATCGGGTCGCCCTTGAGGAGCGCCTGATCCTCGTCCGAGAGGTTCACGACCTCGTTCTCGCCGATCAGCGTGTCGCCGCCGACGAGTGGAGGCGGCGCGATCGGCCCGCCCCAGCGGGTCGTCGCCGCGTACGCGGGGTCGCACCACAGCGGGTTGTCGTCGCCGTACGACTCGGCGACCTGTCGGAACGCGTCCTCGTTCGGGCACCGGTAGTGCGGCGGCAGGGGATGGGGTTGCGGGACCCCGATCCGCGCCCGGAGGCGGGTGACGCCTTCGTCGGTGATCGACGGACCTTCGGACACACGCGCCTCCTTGCCGAGGACCGCCGGTGTTGTATACAGAATACGCGTGAGCCTGGCCGACCTGCTCGTCTCGCACCCCTTCGGTGACGACGAGCCCCTGCTGCACACGCTCGAGCGTGCCGTGACCGCGGGGGAGGCGCGCCGGGCCGCCGCCGCGTCGGCGGCGCAACTCCGCGACGCCGGTGTAGAGCCGGGTCAGCCCGTGGCGGTGCAGCTCCCGAACGGGCCCGAGATGGTCACCATGATGTTCGGCGTATGGCTCGCGGGCGGCGTGTTCGTTCCCGTCAACTGGCGCGCGCCGGAGCCCGAAGTCGAACGCGCGCTGGGCACCGTGGGGCCCGCGGCGCTGGTCCGGCCCGACGGCATCCGCGCGCTCGACGGGGGCACTCGCCGCGACCCGGACGCCGCGTTCGTGCAGTGGACGTCGGGCACGACCGGCGATGCGAAGGCCATCCTGCACACGCACTCCGCCTACCTCGAGCTACTCGATCGTGTGCTCGGTGAGCTGCGGCCGTCGGGTCGCGGCCGGGAGCGACCGCCGGCGCCGAACCTGATCCCGGTTTCTCTCGCACTCAACGCCGGGATCTACAATGTGCTGTTCGGCCTTCGTGCGGGCGCCGCCATTGTGATCATGGAGCGGTTCGAGACGGGCGCCTTCGCGGAGCTCGTGCGCCGGTTCGGCATCCGCTCGACGGTCCTTCCGCCCGCCGCGATCACGATGCTCACCGACGACGATGCGATTGGCGACCTCGCGCCGCTGCGGTACGTGCGGAGCATCACCGCGCCGTTGCCGCCGGCGGCGGCGCGCCGTTTCGCCGACCGCTTCGGCGTGGTCGTGCTCAACGGATACGGCCAAGCCGAGATCGGCGAGGTCATCGGTTGGACCGCCGCCGACGCCCGCGAGCATCCGGAGAAGGTCGGTGCCGTCGGGCGGCCGCATCCCGGCGTGCACATCAAGGTGGTCGGCGACGACGGCGGCACCGTGCCCGACGGGGAGGTGGGGGAGCTGACCGTGCGGCCCCCGAGGATGGCGTCGGGGTACCTGGCGACCGATGCACAGGCCACCGCGCTTGACGACCGGCTCGACCCCGACGGCTATCTGCGCACCGGTGACCTCGCCCGCATCGACACGGACGGGTTCGTCTGGATCGAGAGTCGCGTCGGCGACGTCATCAACCGCGGCGGCAACAAGGTGCTCCCAGCGCAGGTCGAGGAGGTCGTGCGGTGCGCGCCCGGTGTGCGCGACGCGGCCGTGGTGGGCGCGCCCGACGCCCGGCTCGGCGCGGTGCCGGTCGCGTTCTTCGTCGGCGAAGCCGATCCCGGCGACATCGAGTTGTGGTGCCGCGACCAACTGGTGGCATACAAGGTGCCGGTGGCCTTCCATCGCGTCGTCGAGCTTCCGCGCAACGAAGTGGGCAAGGTGTTGCGCCGCGAGCTGCTCGCCACGCTCCAGTCCGTTGGCCGGCTCGGCGTCGGCCCGGAGACGCCGGCCGCCGAGGTCGTCGCCGCCGTCCGGGCGTGGATCGACGACAACGTGCCCAACGCGTGGCGTGAAGCGGCGCAGCGTGGCGGGGCAGCCGCGATCCGCGAGGTTCGGCCGCGAGCCGAGTACGAGGCGTGGTACCCGGTGTTCGCGCGTTCGGGTCTCGTCGTGCCGACGTGGCCCGTCGCGTACGGCGGCCTCGATCTGAGCCCCGACACCGCGCGCCTCGTCGAGGCGGAGCTGGGCCCCTACAACCTCGGTCGTCTCAACCCGCTCGGCCTCAACCTCGCCGCACCCGCGCTGTTCGCCCACGGCACCGATGAGCAGCGACGGCGGTTTCTCCCGCCGATCGTGCGGAACGAGGAGCTGTGGTGCCAGCTGTTCAGCGAGCCCGGCGCCGGTTCCGATCTGGCGTCGCTCGCGACCACGGCGGTGCGCGACGGCGACGAGTGGGTGGTCACCGGGCAGAAGGTGTGGACCACGTGGGCGCACCGTTCCGACTTTGCGGTGTTACTCGCGCGTACCGACGCGGGCGCGCCGAAGCGCAAGGGCATCACGTACTTCCTGCTCGACCTGCACCAACCCGGCGTGGCCGTTCGACCACTGCGCCACCTCGGTGGGGAGGTCGACTTCAACGAAGTGTTCCTCGATCGGGCCCGGGTCCCCGATTCGCAACGGGTCGGCGACGTGGGGGACGGCTGGCGGGTCGCGGGCGCGACGCTCTCCGGCGAGCGCCAGATGGTGGCCGGTGAAGGCTCGGGCGGGGTCGACCGCATCGGCGGCCTGGGGACGTCGCATCTCCTCGAGCTGGCAGGCCGTCGCTCCGTCGATCGCGATCCGCTCGCGCGGCAGGACCTCATGCGCGTCTACAGCGAGGAGCGCATCCGCGCCTGGACCAACGAGCGCGTGCGCGCCCAGGTCGGTGCCGGGCGGACGCCCGGGTCCGAGAGCTCGATCGGCAAGGTGCACCAGGGGGAGTTGAACCAGCGCATCCAGTCGCTGGCGGTCGCGCTGCTCGGTATGGATGCGGTCGCGTGGGACAGCCCGGCCGCCGACTATGCGGCGTCCTTGCCTTTCGAGGTGCGCGGGATGCTGCGCAGCCGGGCGAACACGATCGAGGGTGGCACCACAGAGGTCAACAAGAACGTGCTCGGCGAGCGCGTGCTCGGCCTGCCCCGGGAGCCCGACCCATGGCGGGGACACCCGTGGCGTGAGGTGCCACGCAGCTGATGGCGTACGAGACGCTGCGCGTCGAGCGGCACGGTGCGGTGGGGTGGCTGGTCTTCGACCGCCCGGACGTCGGCAACGCCATGAACGCGAGGATGTTCGCCGAGCTCGAGGATGCGTGGCGTGAGCTCGACCGCGATCCGGACGTGCGCGTGATCGTGAACACGGGCAACGGGCCGGCGTTCCAGACCGGGCTCGACGTCGCGCAGCTGAGCACCGACAAGGACGCGCTCCGCGAGCAGTCCCGCCGCACGCGGGACGCCGATCTGCGCCTGACCGCCTGGCACAACCAGGTCTGGAAGCCGGTGGTCGCCGCCGTCAACGGCGTGTGCGCCGGGGGTGGGCTCCACTTCGTGGCGGACGCCGACGTCGTCATCGCGGCGTCGGACGCCACGTTCGTCGATCCGCACGTCTCCCTCGGGCAGGTCAGCGCGTACGAGACCATCGGCCTGGCGCGGAAGTCGCCGATGGAGTCGATCATGCGCATGGCGCTGGCGGGGGTCCGTGAGCGGCTCGACGCACAGCGTGCGCGCCAGCTCGGCATCCTCTCCCAGGTCGTCGAGCCGCCCGAGCGGCTCCGCGACGAGGCGCAGGCGCTCGCCGAGAAGATCGCGCGCAACTCGCCCGCCGCGATGCGCGTCACGAAGCAGGCGCTGTGGGGCGCGCTCGAGCTGGGACTCACCGACGCGTGCCGGACCGGGGCACGGGCCATCGTGTCGATGTGGGGCCATCCCGACCAGGAGGAAGGCCCCCTGGCGTTCGCCGAGAAGCGGGACCCGGTCTGGCGGCCCCTCGAACCGCACGAGAGGACGACCGCGTGATGTACCCCGAGTTCGAGTGCCTGAAGCTCGAGCGGCGCGGCCGCGTCGGATGGCTCGTCAACAACCGGCCCGACCGCCTCAACGCGATGTCGGCCAAGATGCGCGACGAGTTCGCGATCGCGTGGACCGAGCTCGACCGCGATCCCGACGTGCGGGTGATCGTGCACACCGGTGAGGGCCGCGCCTTCCAGACCGGCGTCGATGTGGCCGAGATCGCGAGCGACGGCGTCGGCATGGAGCGCTACCGGCGCTCGGTCGAGGAGTTCGACCTGCACTTCACGGCGTGGCACCAGCAGGTGTGGAAGCCGGTCATCACAGCGGTGAACGGCGTGTGCGCGGGCGGCGGGTTCCATTGGATCGCCGACGCCGACGTCGTCATCGCCGCGTCCGACGCCGAGTTCTTCGACCCCCACGTGTCGATCGGCCAAGTGGTCGCGCTCGAGGCCATCGGGCTGATCCGCAAGATGCCCGTCGAGGCGGTGATGCGCATGGCGTTCGTCGGGCGCCACGAGCGACTCTCGGCGCAGCGCGCGTACGAGCTCGGCATGATCAGCCAGGTCGTCGACCCTCCGGATCGACTCCGCGACGAGGCGCAGGCGCTCGCCGAGAAGATCGCCCGCAACTCACCCGCCGCCATGCGGGCGACGAAGCGGGCCCTCTGGGGCGCGCTCGAGCAGGGCCTCACCGACGCTTGCCGGGCCGGCGCCGGCGAGCTGGTCTCGATGTGGGGTCACCCCGACCAGGAGGAAGGCCCGCGGGCGTTTGCCGAGAAGCGCCCGCCACACTGGGAGGACCTCACCGAACGCTGACAATCGCCGGCAGATCCTCTGATCACTCCGGACTGACATATAGGTATGGCGGTGGCCGCTGTCGACCAGGATCGTCCGACCCGGTTCGGCGTCGTCACGGGGTTGACGTTCGTCGCCGCCCTCGTCCTGGCCCTCGTGGTGCGCGGCAACGCCGTCGTCGGCATCGCGGCGCTGTTCGTGCTCTTCGTGCCGCTCGAGAAGCTGTTCGCGCTCCGACCGCAGAAGGTGTTCCGGCGCGGCCTGATGACCGACCTGACGCACCTGCTCGTGAACAACCTGTTCACGACGGTGCTGGTGATCATGCTCGTCGTGGCGGCCGCGATCCCGACCCTCTGGGTACGCAACTTGAACATCGTGGGGTACGTACCGCCGTCCGCCGCGGTCGTGCTCGCCGCTGCGCTCGTCTTCGTCGGCAACTACTGGGGCCACCGCCTCACGCACACGGTGCCGTTCCTGTGGCGCTTCCACGCCGTGCACCACAGCATCGAAGCGATGGACTGGGCCGCGGCCGGGCGCCTGCATCCGCTCGATCAGGCGTTCACGCAGGCGTTCACCGTCGTGCCGCTGGTGCTGCTCGGGTACGGCGGCGGCACGTTCGCGGGTGTGGCCGTGTTCATCACGCTGCTCGCGATCTTCCAGCACGCCAACGTACGGCTGCGCTTCCCGGGCCTTCGGTGGGTGATCAACACCCCCGAATGGCATCACTGGCACCACGCCGTCGATCCCGAGGCGAGGGACAAGAACTTCGGCCTGCCGATCGTGGACCGGATCTTCGGCACCGCGTACATGCCAAAGGGGAAGCGGCCGGTCGGCTTCGGGATACCGGATCCAGTGCCCCAGGTCGGCTACCTTCAGCACCTCGCGTATCCGTTCACGGCCGAGGCCCGCGCCGGTCGCACGTAGCACGGGCGCCGGACGCGAACCGGCTGACGGGAGCTGCTCGAGTGCGGGAATCCACGAAGGCCTTGCTCAACATGGCGTTGGCGCTGGCGACGCTGTTGCTCACCGCCGTGCTGTGGCGCTACCCGATCGCGCTCACCGCGCTCCTGATCGTCACCGCCGCTGCAATCTTCGCCCTCCGTCCGAGCCGCCACGCGGTCGCCGTCTACGCGACCACTTTCGTGTTCGGCCCCGTCGCCGAGATCCTCTCCATCCGGACCGGCGCGTGGCACTACGCGTCGAATGACATGCTCGGCATCCCGCTGTGGCTCCCGTTCGTGTGGGGAAACGCGGGGCTGTTCATCCAGAACACGTCCGAGCTCTGGAAGATCGTGCTCGCGGGCCGTCGGCTACGGGCTCACCCGGTCCACGCGCTGATCGGTGTCGACGGCCGCGACCGTCTCGGGCCGGATCCCTCGCCCCCAGATGTCGTTGCACCGCTCGCACACCTCGTCGGGGATGACGCCCCACCGCATGAGCACGCCGAAGATCGCGCAACCGAGGCAGAACGCGAACACCGACTCGAGCGTCGCCGCCACCACGAGCAGACCGAGCAGCACGTACGCGGCGCCTGAGCTCCCGAAACCGAAGTAGGCCACCGCCGCCGCGACCGAGAACGTCGCGCCCATGCCCTGGGCGAACCGCTTCGGTGGCCCGGGCACGTACTTCGCCGGCAACGGCAGCCGCGGTGTGACGACCTTGGTGACCAACAGTCCCAACGGGCTCAGCGTCGGGCCCGTCAGCACCCGGGCGACGAAGCCGTAGGCGATCGGGATCAGCAACCACGGCTGATCGAAGGCGATCGCCGCCGCCGCCATCGCGACCACCCCGCCCGCGACGAGCCGCGCCGACAGCTCGTTGACGGGGTCAGGGAACGAGAACAGCTCACGGACGTTCATGACTCCTCCCGGCCTCGGAGGATCGCCGCCTTCCCAATATACGACTGAATCGATCGGGTTTGGTCACCCACGCCCCGTTTGTCAACGGTGGACCGGGCGGCTACTCGGCGGCGACCGCCTGCAGCACCGGGAGCTTCGCCGCCCGCGCCGCCGGCCGGAGCCCGGCCAGCACGCCGGCGATCCCACCGACGACCAGGAGCACGGCGAGCTGGGCGATCGGGGCCGAGAACGTGGGCGAGATGAAGTCACCGGTTCCCCGCGAGGCGGCCTCGACCAGCGCCCAGCCGAGGAACACACCCACACCGAGCCCGCCGATGGTGCCGAAGACGGCGATGATGACCGACTCCCACCGGATCATCGACCGCAGCTGCCGGCGGGTCTCGCCGATCGCGCGGAGGAGCCCGAGCTCCCGGGTCCGCTCGTAGATCGACAGGGACAGCGTGTTGGCGATGCCCATCAGGGCGATCACGATGGCGAGCGCCAGCAGGACGTAGACGATGCCGAGCATCATGTTCACGCCTTGACTCTCGGTCGCGATGAACTGACTTCGGTCCTCGACGTCGGGTGCGCCGTACGAGTCGACGGTGCGCTGCACGGCGTGCTTGCCGGTCTCGACCCCAACGCCGGGCTTCAGGCCCACGAGCACCGTCGTGTCGATGTCCTGCACCGCGTGCGGCGCCCATGCCTCCCGCGGCAACAGGTAGTTGCCGAC
>JBKOZX010000065.1:0-5166 GCA_046726115.1 Actinomycetota bacterium
GCGCGGCGCCGGGCGCGAAGATCCTCCCGGTCAAGGTGCTCGATTCCACCGGCAGCGGGTTTGCCTCGGACGTCGCCAATGGCATTACCTGGGCCGCCGACCACAACGCGAACGTGATCAACCTCAGCCTGGGAGGTGGGCTGTCCTCTGCGGAGCAGACGGCGATCCAGTACGCGCGGAACACCAAGGGCGCCGTCGTGGTCGCGGCTGCTGGCAACGACGGGCAGAACGGAAACACCGTGTCGTATCCGGGCAATTTCCCGGAGGTCATCGCGGTCGGCGCGACGACGAGCAGCAATACGGTCGCCGACTACTCGACGTCGTGTCCCTACGTCGATCTTGCTGCCCCCGGCGGCGAGCCGAGCGGCATCTCGTCGGTCTCGGTCTTGTCGACTGTTCCTCCCGACGGTTATGGCCTGAAGGCCGGCACTTCGATGGCGACGCCATACGTCGCCGCCGCAGC
Organism: Actinomycetota bacterium; assembly: GCA_046726115.1. Taxonomy (GTDB): domain Bacteria; phylum Actinomycetota; class Acidimicrobiia; order IMCC26256; family JACDBD01; genus JALZAA01. Next base: position 464 of record JBKOZX010000065.1, read on the forward strand.
CGCGCTGGTGCAGAAGGCTCATGCGACCTTTACGCCGGTCCAGGTGTGCAACCAGCTCATCCGAACGGCCCAAGACTTGGCCCCGGCAGGCAAGGACAACAGCTCGGGCTATGGCCTGATCCAGCCCGACATAGCCGTCGACGCGCCCGATCCCAGCGGGCCGTCCTGTACGTGACGTGAGCCGCGCTCAGGTCCGCCCGTAGAAGACGCGCTCCACGACGCGCCGCGCCCGGCGCGTCACCCGTCGGTAGTCGTCGCGTAGGCCGGCCTGGGGCCGCTCGACGTAGCCCATGAGCCGCGCCAGCCGGGTCGCGGCGCGCCCGTCGGTCGGCAGCGCGTCGCCCGGCGCCCCGGTGAGGAGATAGCGCGCGTTGCGGGCGCGCTCGCAGAACCGGTACGCGTCCTGGAGGGCGTCGGCGTCGGCCGGCTCGAGGAGGCCGGCGCCGCGCAGCCGGTCCAGCGCGGCGATCGTCGATGTGACGCGGATCTCCGGATGGCGCGCGCCGTGCTGCAGCTGGAGGAGCTGCACGGTGAACTCGACGTCCGACAGCGAGCCGCGTCCCAGCTTCAGGTGGAAGCGCGGATCCTCGCTCGGCGGGATGCGCTCGCGCTCGATGCGCGCCTTCATGCGCCGGACCTCGCGCACGCCGTCGTCGGGGAACGGGTCGCGGTACACGAACGGCTCGATCAGCGCCGCGAAGCGGCCGGCCACGTCCGCGTCACCCGCCACGGCGCGTGCCTTGAGGAGCGCCTGGAACTCCCAGGTCTGTGCCCATCGCTCGTAGTACGCCTCGTAGCCCGACAAGCTGCGGGCAAGCGGGCCCTTCTTGCCCTCGGGCCGGAGGTTCGCGTCGATGCGGAACGTCTGGCCTTCGGGCGTGATCCCGCCGAGCGCGTGCATGAGCTTCTCGGCGATTCTGTCGGCGGCGGTGAAGTCGTCGGCGTCCTCGCCGGCGTACACGAACAGCACGTCGAGGTCGGACGCGTAGCTGAGCTCGGCGCCACCGAAGCGCCCTAAGCCGATGACCGCGAAGGGCAGCGGCGGCTGGAGCGCATGCAACGCGGCCTCGAAGCACGCGTCGCCGAGCCCGGCGAGCTCGCGCTCGGTCGCCTCGATCGACGCGAAGCCGAGCACGTCGCGGGCGGCGATGCGCAGGACCTCGCGCCGCTTGAAACGGCGGAGCCCGACGCGACGCTCCTCGACGCTCGCCCGCCACGTGAGTGTCCCGAGGGCCTCCTCGACCAGCTCGTCGCGCGACTTCTCCCGCGACAGCGCCTCGTCGTCGCCGAGCACTTCGACGAAGTCGGGTTGGCGCCGCAGCGCGTCGCCGAGCAGGCGGCTGGAGCCGAGGATCCGGCTCGTGCGCTCCGCCGCGCTCGGCGCCTCCCGGAAGATGCGTGCCAACGACTCCGAGCGGGCGTCGCCCTCCGCGAGCCGGCGCAGCTGCAGGAGCCCGAGGTCGGGGTCGGGTGTCGACGACAGCCAGCCCAGGATCACGGGCAGCAACTGCTGCATGACGCGCGAGCGGCGCGTGAGGCCCTGGGTGAGCTCGCGCAGCGCGGCTCGTGTCCGCTCGACGTCGAGGAAGCCGAACGCAGACAGGCGTTCCTCGACCGCCTCGTCGGTGAGCGGCCCCGCGCCGGCGAGCGTGTCCAGCAGCGGCGCAAAGAACACGCGCTCATGAATCGCCCGCACGCGGCCCTGGTAGGCGCGGTGGTCGGCCTCGAACTGGTCGAGCGCGGACTCGTCGCCGCGGTCGCGGTAGCCGAGCACGCGGCCGAGACGGATGCGGGCGCCGAGGTCTGTCGGCACGGTGTGGGTCTGCTGCTCGTCCTGGAGCTGGAGGCGGTGCTCGACCGTGCGCAGGAACTTGTACGCGTCGTCGAGCTGCTGTGCGTCGTCGGCTTCGATGTAGCCGCCCGCCGACAGCTGCGCGAGCGCGTCGAGCGTGGTGGGCGAGCGCACGGACGGGTCGTGACGTCCGTGCACGAGCTGGAGGAGCTGCACCGCGAACTCGATGTCGCGGATGCCGCCCCGTCCTCGTTTCACCTCGCGGTCGGCGAGTCCGCGCCGCTCCATCTCTCCCTCCGCGCGTGCCTTCATCGCCCGTACGGACCGGACCGCGTCGGGGTCGAGGACGTGGGGCCACACGAACGGCTGGATCATCTCGACGAACCGCCGGCCGAGCTCGGCGTCGCCCGCGACCGGACGGACCTTGATGAGCGCCTGGAACTCCCACGCCTGTGCCCAGCGCTCGTAGTACGCCGCGTAGGAGTCGAGCCCGCGCGACAAGGAGCCCGACCGGCCCTCCGGGCGCAAGGCCACGTCCGTGCGGAACACGATGCCGTCGCCGGTCGGCTCGCTCATCGTCGTGAGCAGCGTCCGGGCCGCGCGCTCGGCGGCAGCGCCGTCCCCGTCGTGCACGAACAGGACGTCGACGTCGCTGGCGTAGTTGAGCTCACGGCCGCCGAGCTTGCCCATCCCGATGATGGCGACCGGTACGTCCGGCCCGACGAGATCGAGCGCACGGCGTAGGCACACCTCGGCGAGCGCGGCGAGCTCGCGGCCGACGGCGGGAAGGTCGGCGGCGCCGAGGAGATCACGCGCCGCGATGCGGAGGAGCTCGCGCCGCTTCCACCGGCGAAGCGCGCCGCTGCCGTCTTCCGCGCTGTCCAGGTACCGGGCGGCCGACTCGCGGTACTCGGCGAGGTCGCGCTCGTGGGCGAACCCACCGGCGTCGCGCAGCGGGTCGAGGAGCGAGGCGTCTCCCGTGAGCGCGTTCGACAGCGAACGCGACGCCGCGCTCAGCGCGACGACCGCGTTTCGGAGCAGGGCGTTGCCGCCGAGCTCGTCAGCCAGCTCAGGGTGCTCGTCGAGCAAGCGCCCGAGCAGCGCCCGGGCGGCCGCCGGGTCGGCGGACCGCTCGACCGTTTCGGTCAGAGCAGGGTCGTCGAGCACGGTCGGGGCCACCGGTCCAGTGTCGCTCACGGATCCGGGACGCGAGGTCCGATTCGTGACTACTGTGCGGCAGTTCCCGATTGCCCAGGGGTGGACGCGATGCGGAGCTCTCGGTTCTTGGTCGGCGCGAGTGGTTTCCTCCTCGCGAGTGGGTTTCTCGCCCTGACGGTGGGGACGGCGGGCGCCCAGTCGACCTCGCAGACTCTCACGTTCACCGGCGCGGCGCAGAGCTTCACGGTCCCAGCCAACGTGTGCCAGATCGCAGTCGACGCCTTCGGCGCCGGGGGCGGCGACGGCGGCGGGACGGTCGGAGCTCGCGGCGTAGCGGGACTGGGTGGTCGGGCAACCGGGCCGCTTGCCGTCACTCCCGGGGAGACGCTTGTCGTGACCGTGGGGGGCCGGGGAGTCGACGGCAACTCCGGCACCGGTCCCGTAGGCGGCTTCAACGGCGGGGGCGACGGCGGTGACGGCAACAGCGCCGCCGGAGGATCCGGTGGCGGCGCCTCCGACGTCAGCCGTGGCGGCACGGCGCTGATCGTCGCGGGAGGCGGCGGGGGCGGCGGCGGGGGGAGCACCGGCGCAGCCGAGGGTGATGGCGGCGGCGGAGGAGGTACCGGCACCGACGGCGCGAGCATCCCGTCCGGTGCCGGTGGCGGCCTCGCGGGCGGGAACGGCGGCACCGGCGGCGCCGCCTCCGGCGCCGGCGCCACCGCGGGAACCAACGGCGGCTGTGCTGGTGCGCCGGCCGTGGCTCCGGCGGTCGCGGTCACTGCCGCGCCTCGGTTCACCGGGTGAGAAGGAGCACAGGATGCGCAGGTCTCGCGTGTTGGTCGTTGCGTCGGGGTTCTTGCTCGGCGGCGGGTTCGTCGCGCTGACCGGGGTCGCGCCCGCCGGCGCCGAGCTGACGACGCAGACGTTCTCGTTCACCGGCGGTGCCCAGACCTTCACGGTGCCCGCGAACGTGTGCCAGCTCACGGTCGACGCCTTCGGCGCCGAGGGCGGGGAAGCCGGGGGTGGAGTCGGTGGGCTCGGCGGCCGGGCGACCGCCGACCTCACCGTCACGCCGGGCGAGACCCTCCAGGTGAACGTCGGCGGCGCCGGCGACGACGCCAGCGATGGCACCGGTGGCGTGGGCGCCTTCAATGGCGGCGCGCCCGGCGGCGATGCGGGTGGAGGCGGGGCTGGAGCCGGCGGCGGTGGCGCGTCCGACGTTCGGCAGGGCGGTACCGGGCTCGCCGACCGGGTCGTCGTGGCCGGCGGCGCGGGTGGCGGTGGCGGCACTCCGCCCGATCACACGTCCTCGGCCGGGGGCGGCGCCGGAGGCGGCGTCACCGGGGGAGACGGCTCGGGGCCGAACCCCGGGCTCGGGGGGACGCAGACCGCTGGCGGCGCAGCCGGCGGCGTGGGGGCCGGGGCCGGCTCGTTGGGCGCCGGTGGCGCTGGCGACGATACGCCGGGTCCCGGCGCGGGCGCGGGTGGCGGTGGCGGCCTCTTCGGTGGGGGTGGCGGCTTGTCCGACTCGCTGGGCAGCGGCGGCGGCGGCGGCTCAGGCTTCGGACCGCCGGGAGCCACCTTCGAGACCGGCGTGCGTTTCGGTGACGGCGAGGTGACGATCCTGTTCGACGCGGCCGACGGCGGCTGCGCTCCCGGCGCGACCCCCGGGGCCGCGGTTGCGGTCAGCACTGCGCCGCGCTTCACCGGCTAGTCCCGCTGTCCCCAAAGCACCCGGGCCATATCCTGGGGT
>JBKOZX010000066.1:0-2106 GCA_046726115.1 Actinomycetota bacterium
GTCTGGGTCACGGCAGCGAGGGTACAGGCCTTGGGGTCCCACCTATTCCCGTACGATGCGCGGCTGATGGAGCACCTGCCGCCCGTCGGATGGGCCGAGGTCGCCACGAAGAGTGACCTGGCGGCCATGAGAGTCGACATCGAGGCTCTCGCGTATCGAGTGCTCGCCCTTTTTCACACGAAGGTTCGACCGCAGCTCCAGCAGCTGCACCACGCGGCGGGGTAAATGGGAAACGACATGGAGGACCCCACCTTCTCGGTCACCGAGCTCAACACCGCCATCCGCGACGCGCTCCGCGAGTCGATTCCGGAGAACGTGTGGGTGCGGGGCGAGGTGCAGTCGAAACGGTCGTCGAAGGCCGGGCACGTCTACTTCCAGCTCGTCGAGAAGGACGAGCGGCGGGACCGGGTGCAGGCCGCGCTCGACGTGGCGCTGTTCCGCTCCCACCTCATGACCGTGGACGCCGAGCTGCGCAAGGTGCCCGGCGTCGAGCTCGCCGACGACGTCGAGGTTCGGGTCAAGGGCCACATCGACGTCTACCCGCCGACGGGGCGGCTGCAGCTGATCATGACCGGCATCGACCCGGTCTTCACCGCCGGCGCGCTCGCCGCCAACCGCGACCGCGTGCTTCGGACGCTCGAGGCCGAGGGGCTTCTGCGCGCCAACGCCGCGCAGACCATGCCGCCGGTGCCGCTGCGCATCGGCCTCGTCACCAGCGCGGCCAGCGCCGCGTACCACGACTTCCTCGACGAGCTCGAGCGCAGCGGGTTCGCGTTCCGCGTCGGTGTGTGCGACGTGCGCGTGCAGGGCGCCAACGCGCCCCGCCGGGTCGTCTGGGCGCTGCGGCGCCTCGCCCACCTCGCGCCCGCGCTCGACGCGGTCGTGATCGTGCGCGGCGGCGGTTCCCGCTCCGATCTTGCTCCCTTCGACAGCGAGGACATCGCCCGCGCGATCGCAGCCATGCCCGTCCCCGTGCTCACCGGCATCGGCCACGAGATCGATCGCACCGTTGCCGACGAGGTCGCCCACACGTCGAGCAAGACGCCCACCGCGTGCGCGCAAATGCTCATCGAGCAGGTGATGGAGTTCGCGTACCGACTCGACGACATGTCGCGCACCGTCGTCCACCACGCGCGATCGAACTGCGCGCTCGCGCTGAGCGAGCTGCGCGACTATGCCCGCCGAGCCCGCCGCGCCCCTTCGACGGCGCTGGCGCGCGAGCTCGCCGCTGTCGAGCGGCACCGAGGCCGGGCCGAGGAGCTCGGCACCCGAACCGTGAAGCAGGCGGCCGCCGTCCTCGACGGTACGGAGCACACGCTGGTCGCCGCGGGTGGGCGGCTCGCCCGCACCGAGGGCCGCCGCCTCGACGCGTCGGAAGCCCGCTTGCGGGCGCTCGACCCGGTGCGCGTGCTCGAACGGGGGTACACCATCACTCGCGACCCCGAGCGGCGGGTCGTGAAGCGGGCGGCCGGGCTGTCGGCGGGCGACACGATCGTCACCCAGTTCGCCGACGGCGCGGCCACGAGCACCGTCGACGACGTCGACAGGGAAGAAGAACACGAAGAAATGGAGAGCGAAGCAGAGAGTCGGGACGCATGAGCGAGCGACAGGACGGCAACGGCAGCGACATCGGCTACGCCGAGGCGATGACAGAGCTCGAGCAGATCCTCGACGAGCTCGAGGGCGACCACCTCGACGTCGACGTGCTCGCCGAGCGCGTCCGGCGCGCCAGCGAGCTGATCAAGCTGTGCCGGACCCGGATCGCCCGGGCCCAAGAGGACGTCAACCGCATCGTCACGGACCTCGAGGTGTTCGAGAGCGAGCTCGGCGCCGCACCCCCCGGCGACGGCAACGGGGACGAGCTCGAGGGCGACGTCGCCGCCCACGAGGCCGACGAGCTGTTCTGAGCGCGCGAGCCTGGTGCCGTGGACAACTGGCCGGCGCTTCCCTACGAGGACTGGCGCGATACCCGCGACACGTTCCACATGTACACGCAGGTCGTCGGCAAGCTCCGCCTCGCCCTGTCGCCGTTCGAACCGCAATGGGCGAACGTCACGCTGTATGTCACCGCCCGGGGCCTGACGACCTCACCGGTGCCCCTCGGTC
>JBKOZX010000067.1:0-8578 GCA_046726115.1 Actinomycetota bacterium
ATCCGGTGCGGAGCCCCCGCGCTGTGGTGGCGCACGACCATGGCGTCGACGCCCATCGCCTCGACCGTGCGGACCGTGTCGAGCAGGCTCTCGCCCTTGGCCACCGAAGAGCTGGCGGCTGTGAACGACATCGTGTCGGCCGACAGGCGCTTCGCCGCCGTCTCGAACGAGAGGCGGGTGCGGGTGGAGTCCTCGTAGAAGAGGGTCACCACCGTCTTGCCCCGCAGCGCCGGGATCTTCGGGATCTCCCGGTGCGTGACGTCGACGAACGACTCGGACAGCTCGAGCAGCCCCTCGATACCGGCGCGCCCGAGGTCGTCGATGGAGAGCAGGTCGCTCATGCCTCCGGTCCCCAGATCTCGATGCCGTCGTCGCCGTCGTCGACCTCGTGTAGGCGCACGCGCACGTCCTCGGCGACCTTGGTCGGGAGGTTCTTGCCCACGAAGTCAGCCCGCACCGGGAGCTCGCGGTGCCCCCGGTCGACGAGGACCGCGAGCTGGACGGCGCGCGGCCGGCCGAGCTCGTTCACGGCCTCGAGCGCTGCGCGCACCGTCCGCCCGGTGAACAGCACGTCGTCGACGAGCACGACGACCCGGCCGGTGATGTCGACCGGGATCTCGGTCGGCCCGAGCGGCTGCACGCGCCGCAGCCCGATGTCGTCGCGGTAGAAGGCGACGTCGATCGCGCCGACGGGGACGGTCTCGCCCTCGAAGCGCTCGACCGCCTCCGCCAGCCGGCGGGCCACCGCGACGCCCCGGGTGTACAGCCCGATGAGGACGACGTCGCCGGCGCCGTGGTTCCGCTCGACGATCTCGTGCGCGATGCGGGTCTGCGCCCGGCGCAGGTCGTCGGCGTCGAAGACCTTCGCCCGCAACACAAAAAAGCGGCCCCCGTCGGGGGCCGTGTCCGCATTCTCGTGGATCTCGTTGTGGCTGCCGTCGCCGCCGGCAAGGGGCGCGCTCATGTGCTCCTCCGTGGGGACCTCGCAGGATCCCCTTCACGGTTTTCACGAGGGTAGCACCCGGCGCGCGTCACCCGGTGCACGTTTCGCGTCACCCCAGCAGCGACTCCACGAGATCGTTCTCGAGCCAGGTCAGCCAGCCGTACATCGCGTGCGCAGCCGCGTCGGAGTCGGACGGGTCGATCTCCTCCGCTTCCGCCGCTTCGGTGACTCCGAGGCGCGTGCCGAGAGCGAGCCGGGCGTCGTTGACGACGCTGAGCCACGCTTCGACCTCCTCGGGGCTGAGCTCGACCTCCGCCTGGCCACGCTTGGTGACGGCGCGGTCGAGGGTCGTGTTCACGAGGTCGAGAGCGGCGATGCGCTGCCGCAGCAACTCGGGGTGCACGAGCTCCTGCCACTCCTGCTCGGCGCTCTCCTCGGTGGGGTCGAGGTACGCGGCAGGGAACAGCCGCTTGTAGACGGGGTCGTCGGCGGAGGAATGACCGGCGAAGAGCTCCTGCAGCTCGCCCGGGATCCGGCGGAGCAGCTCCACCTCGTTCGAGTCGAGCGTGACCACGACTCCCTCTTCCTTGCGCTCGAACCGTGGGCTCACGACGGGTGCTCCATGGTCGCCCACAAGCCGTGGGCGTGGAGGCGGGCCACGTCGGCCTCGGCCTTCTCGCGTGTCCCTTCGGACACGGCGGCTTTCCCCTCGTGGTGCACCTGGAGCATCAGGCGCGTCGCTTTCTGGCGCGAGTATCCGAAGAGCTTCTGGAGGACGTACACCACGTAGCTCATCAGGTTCACCGGGTCGTTCCAGACGATCACGATCCAGGGCCGGTCGGTCGAGATGGCCTCGTCGGTGACGGGCTCCTCGACTTCGAGCGGCGCCGTGCTCATGACTCCGGGTGCTCGGGGTCCTGCGCTCGGAGATCCTCGGCGATGCGCCCCAGCATCCCGTTCACGAAGCGTCCCGAGTCCTTGGTCGAGTACTCCTTGGCCAGCTCGACCGCCTCGCTGATCACGACGCCGGTCGGCAGGTCCCGCTGCCAGCCGAGCTCGTAGCACCCGATGCGGAGCACCGCCCGGTCGACGAGCGGCATGCGCTCCAGTGCCCAGTGCTCGGAGACCTTGCGCAGGATGGCGTCGACCTCGTCGCGGTGCGACGCCACGCCCCGCACGATCGCCTCCGCGTACTCGTCCGGCGGCGCGGGCAGCTGTGCAAGCAGCGTGTCGGCGTCGACACCTCGGACGTCGAGCTCGTAGCAGAGGCTGAGGGCGCGCTCCCGGGCCTCTCGTCTCGTGGGCATCGCTGGTCTCGCCCATCACGCGCGGGCGAGGTACTCCCCCGTCCGGGTGTCGACCTTGATGCGACCGCCCGGCTCGACGAACAGCGGGACCTGCACCACGATGCCCGTCTCGAGCGTGGCCGGCTTCCGCGCCCCGGAGACGCGGTCGCCCTGCATGCCGGGCTCGGTCTCGCTGACAGTGAGCTCGACGGCCGCGGGCAGCTCGATGCCCACGACTCGGTCCTGGTACACGGGCAGGACCGCCGTGTCACCCTCCTTGAGGTACCGCACGGCGTCGCCGAGGTCGGCGGCGTCGACGTGGAGTTGCTCGTAGCTGTCCGAGTCCATGAACACGTACGAGTCGCCGTCGCGGTACAGGTACTGCATCCCGCGCTTGTCGATGACGGCCAGTGGGACCTTCTCGTCGGCCCGGAACGTCTTGTCGACCACGGCACCGGTGCGGAAGTTCTTCAGCTTCGTGCGGACGAACGCGCCGCCTTTTCCCGGCTTCACGTGCTGGAACTCGACCACCGTGACGAGACCCTCGGGGAGGTCGAGGGCCATGCCGTTCTTCAGGTCGTTGGTCGAGACACTCACAGCACGAAATCCTTGGGGAAGGCGGTGAGGACGTCGGCGCCCTCGTCGGTGACGACCACGGTGTCCTCGATGCGCACTCCGCCGGTGCCGGGGAGATAGACGCCGGGCTCGACGGTCACGACGTAGCCGGCTGCCAACGTATCACGGGCGGTCGCGGCGACCCGCGGCGCCTCATGGATCTCGAGACCGACACCGTGCCCGGTGCCGTGCACGAACGCGTCGCCCCAGCCCGCGGCGTCGATCACGTCGCGGCACGCCTTGTCGACCTGTGCGCAGTCGGCGCCGGCGGTGACGGCGTCGCGGCCCGTGTGCTGCGCGGTCTGCACGACCTCGTACACGCGTCGAACGTCCGGTCCGGGGTCGCCGACGCTCAACGTGCGCGTCATGTCCGAGCAGTACCCGTCGACGACGCACCCGAAGTCGACGACCACCGGATCGCCGGGCTCGATCCGTCGACTCGACGGCCGGGCGTGCGGCTTGGCGCTGTTGGGCCCGGACGCGACGATGGTGTCGAAGCTCGTACCGCTCGCTCCGCGTGCCCGCATCTCGAACTCGAGCCGGAGCGCGATCTCCTGCTCCGTGGCCCGCTCGGTCAGGCTCGGCCCAACCACCGCAAGGGCATCGTCGGCGATCGCGCACGCGGCGTGGATGCGCGCGACCTCCCCTGGTTCCTTGATGCGGCGCAGGTCCTCCACGAGGTGCTCGGTCGCGGTCAGCTCGGCGTCGGGGAACCACTCGGTCGCGAAGGCGCGCTGCTGCGCCCAGGTCACGCCGTGGGCTTCGAGAGCGAGGCGCGCGAAGCCACGGGCGGCGTCGCTCATCGCGCCGCGTTGCGCGGCTTGGGAGACACGGACCTCGATCCGCGCCGGAACGCCGGCCGCGCCGAGCTGCTCGGCCGACTGCTCCGCGTAGCGCCCGTCGGTGACGAAGACGAGGTCCTCCGGTCCGACGAGGAGCATGGCCGCGCTTCCCGTGAACCCGGTGAGGTAGGCAACGTTCGGCAGGCGTGTCACGAGCAGAGCGTCGACCCCCGCCTGGTCGAACCCTGCCCGCAGCCGCTCGGCCCGGGCGGCGACGTCCATCGGTGGCAGGGTCGCGAGGGCCGGCCCGGTCATCCCGTCTCCTTCAGCAGCGCGACGGTGGCCTCCAACGCGAGCCGGTAGCCGTGGCGGCCGAACCCGGCCACGGTGCCGGTCACGACCGGAGCCACGACCGAGGTGCGGCGCCAGGTCTCCCGGGCCGACGGGTTCGACACGTGGAGCTCGATCTTCGGCCCGTCGAACGCCGCCAGCGCATCGGCAACGGCGTACGAGTAGTGCGTGAAGGCGCCCGGATTGATCACGATTGCGGCGCACTCCTCCCGCGCCCGTTGGATCGCGTCGACGATCTCGCCCTCGTGATTCGACTGGATGTGCTCGAGCGAATGCCCGTGCGCCTCCGCGACCGCGCGCGCGTCGCCGACGAGGTCCTCGAGCGTGTCGCGGCCGTAGATGTCGGGCTCGCGTTCGCCGAGGAGGTTCAGGTTCGGTCCCGAGAGGAGCATGATCGCCGCCATCCGAGATCAGCCTCCCACGCCGACTGCCCGGAACGCGCGGTCGACGGCGGACCTCGGCGGGTCGTCGACACGCTCGAGGCCATACGGACCAGCCAGGACGAAGGTCAGTCCACCTCGGGCCTTCTTGTCGCGACGCATCAGCTCGAGCAGCTTCGCGGCGTCGAGCCCCGCCGGGGTGCGGGTGGGTAGTCCGAGGGCGGCAACGACCTCGCGGTGCACCGCACCCGTCGCGGCGTCGATGCGTCCGAGCGCTGCCGCGAGCTCACCAGCGAATACCAGCCCGAGCGCGACGGCCTCGCCGTGCAGCAGGTCGTCGTACCCGGTCGAGGTCTCCAAGGCGTGGGCGAGGGTGTGCCCGTAGTTCAAGACGGCTCGCAGCCCGCTGCGCTCCTCGGGGTCACGCATCACCACGTCGGCCTTGAGCTCGACACAGCGGGTCACGAGATCGGTGAGGATCTGCGGGTCGCGCGCGCGAATGGCTGCCGGCTCCGCCTCGACGAGGTCGGCGAGCGCGGTGTGGTCACCACTCAGCCGCGCGATGAGCGCGTACTTCGCCACCTCGCCGAGACCCGACCGGTACTCGCGCTCCGACAGGGTTTCGAGGGTGCCGACGTCGGCAACCACGCCGACGGGCTGGTGGAACGCACCGACGAGGTTCTTGCCCTCCGGGAGGTCGATTCCCGTTTTGCCGCCGACGGCGGCGTCGATCTGCGCGAGCAGCGTGGTCGGAGCCTGCACCACCGCGATGCCGCGGTGATAGACGGCGGCAGTGAAGCCGGCGACATCGCCGACCACGCCGCCGCCGAGCGCGACCACGGCGTCGTCGCGGAGCAATCCCCAGGCGGCGAGATCGCGTGCGAGCCGCTCGACGGTGGTGACGTTCTTGGACTGCTCGCCGGCGTCGATGAGGAACACCTCGGCGTTCGGGAGTCCCGCGAGTGCAGCGGGCGCGTGATGATCCGCGATCACGGCTTGGGTCACGACCGCGACGCGTCGGCGCCCGGCCAGCAACGGCCCGAGCTCGTGCAGAGCGCCGCGGCCGACCACGACGTCGTAGCGACCGGACGGCACGGCGACGGTGATGCGGTTCACGGCCGGTACACCTCGAGCACGGCGTCGACCACCTCGCCGACGCTGCGGCCGTCGGTGTCGACGAGCGCGTCGGCGACGGCTTCGTACGCGGCGCCGCGCACGACCGCCAGCCGCTCGAGCGTGGCGGTGCTCCCTCCATGCAGCAGCGGCCGCTCGGCGCCGGTCCCGACCCGGTCCATCAGCGTGGCCGGCGGGGCCTGGAGCCACACGACGAAGCCGGCCCGCCGGAGGCGGCGGCGGTTCTCGGCGTCGACGACCGCGCCGCCGCCGCACGCGATCACCGCCGGTGCGGGCGTTTCGCACGCGTCGATCACGGCTTGGCGCTCGAGCGCGCGGAAGCGGCTCTCGCCCTGCGTCGCGAACAACTCGACCACCGACGTGCCGGTGTTCGCCTCGACGACGTCGTCGGTGTCGACGAACGGCCGGCCCAGCCGGGCCGCGCACGCGGCGCCGACCGTCGTCTTGCCCGCGCCCATCAGCCCGACGAGCACCAGGTGACGCGACTCCCCGAGGTCGCTCATGCGTCGCGGAGAGTCGCGGCGTACGCCGCGTGGTTGCGGACGAACTCGTCGATCGAGTCGCCGCCGAACTTTCGGAGCGCCTCCGAGGCGAGGACGAGCGCGACCATCGTTTCGGCGACGACACCGGACGCCGGCACCGCAGTCACGTCAGTGCGCTCCTTGAAGGAGACCGTCTCCTCCTTCGTCTCCACGTCGACCGTGCGCAGCACCGGGCGGTTCAGTGTCGACAACGGCTTCATGCCGACGCGCGCGACGAGCAGGCTCCCGGTTGTCATGCCGCCTTCGATGCCGCCGGCCCGGCTCGACCCGCGCTCGTAGCCCTGGGTGTTCTCGCTCCAGAGGATCTCGTCGTGCGCTTCGCTCCCCCGGCGGGCCACGCCGGCGAACCCGTCCCCGATCTCGACGCCCTTCATCGCCTGGATGCTCATGAGCGCCTGGGCGATGAGGCCATCGACGCGGCGGTCCCAGTGGACGTGCGAGCCGAGCCCCGGCGGCACGCCGTAGCCGAGCACCTCGACAACACCGCCCAGCGAGTCGCCCGCTTTCGCGGTGGCCTCGATCTCGGCGATCATCGCCGCCTCCGCGTCAGGGTCGAAGCAGCGCACGGGTGACTCGTCGACCACCGCGAGGTCCGAGGGCAGCGGCCGTCGATCCTCCGCGGCGCTGACGGGCCCCATCTGGATCACGTGGCTGATGACGTCGGTGCCGGCGTGAGACAGCAGCGCCTTGGCCAGTGCCCCGGCGGCAACACGCGCCGCCGTCTCACGCGCGCTGGCTCGCTCGAGGACGTTGCGGGCGTCGTCGAACCCGTACTTCTGCATGCCGACGAGGTCGGCGTGGCCGGGACGCGGCTGGCGCAGCGCCTTCTCGGTGATGCCCGGCGCGGGTCCCATCTCCTCCTGCCACTTCGGCCATTCGGTGTTGTGGATCACGAGCGACACTGGTGAACCGAGCGTGCGGCCGTGCCGGACGCCGCCGGTGAACTCGACGTCGTCGCGCTCGAGCCTCATGCGCGGCCCGCGCCCGAAGCCGAGCCGGCGGCGTGCCAGCTCGGCTCCGATGTCGTCGATGGTGACGGGAAGGCCGGCCGGGAGCCCTTCGACCACGACCACGAGGGCCGGGCCGTGCGACTCCCCGGCGGTCAGAAAGCGCAGCACGCGATCCTCCGCGAGGGTTTTCGCATTTCCGCTGATCAGCGTACCGGCCCGTCCCGACGCGACCGGGGAAGATCCGCGTGCGGGACGCGGGTCAGCGCCTGTACCAGCGCAAGATGACGTCGCCCCACAAGACCGCGACGAGCGTGCCGAACGCCAAGAACGGCCCGAACGGCAAGTGGTCCTTCCGGCCCCGGCGACGGAGCACGATGAGCACGCCCCCGACGATCGCGCCCGCCAGGAACCCGCAGAACAACCCGAGCACGAGCTCACCCCAGCCGAGCCAGCCGAGCGCGAGCCCGAGGACGAATGCGAGCTTCACGTCGCCGAAGCCCATGCTGCGCGGCGATACGAGGTGCAACAGGCCCAGCGCCAGCATCGCGACCGCACCGCCGAGCACGGCGCGACCGAGCGCGCCCCAGGCGTCGTCGCCCAGCGCGGCGGCCGTCAGCAGCGCGACCGTTACGACCGCCAGCGGGTACACGATCCGGTTGGGCAACAGGAAGTGCTCGAAGTCGATCACCGACAAGGCGACGAGCCCGGCCGTGACACCGAGGAACGCAGGCAGCGCCCACGAATCGTGGTAGCGCAGCGCCAGACCGGCGAAGAGTGCAGCCGTGATTCCCGCGACCGCGGCTGCCCGCGTCGCGTTCAGGTCGCGCCGGCTCCAGCGGGGCAACGGCTCGCGCTGCGGCACCCGGTCGATCACCACTTCTAGGCCGGCACCGACGAGGAGGCCGGCGACGGTGCACGCGGCGACGATCGCAGCTGTCACCCGTCTGCTGCTGCGGCCCGCATCAGTCCGACCGGTCCGCCGCCGCGGCCCGCATGATTTCAAGGGGCGGTGTCGCGCCGGTCCAAAGCGAGAACGACAGCGCGCCCTGATGCACGAGCATGCCGAGACCGCCTGTGGCGCGCAGCCCTTGGGCGCGGGCTTCGGTCACGAGTGGCGTCTCGGTCGGGTACACGGTGTCGAAGACGAACTGCTCGGCGTGGAGGCGTGTCGCGTCGAAGGGCGGAGGTTCACCGTGCATGCCGACGGGCGTCGCGTTGACGATCACGTCGAAGCCCTCGAGCGGGATGTCACCCAGTCCGATGGCGACGCCGTCCGGAGCAAACGCAGCCGCAGTGCGCGCCGCTTCCTCGCGGCGCGCCGCTACCGTCACCTCGGCACCGGCGTGGCCCAGCGCGTGCACGATCGCCCGGGCAGCACCGCCCGCGCCCAGCACGAGACATCGCCGATGCGCCAGGTCGATGCCCTCGTCCTCGACGGCGCGGAGGAAGCCGGCCCCGTCGGTCGAGTGCCCGACCAGGGCACCGTCGTCCTCCAGCACGACCGTGTTGACGGCTGCGAGCGCGGCAGCCTCGGGAGACACGTCGTCGCAGGCGTCGGCCGCGTCCGCCTTGTGCGGCATCGTGACGTTGAGCCC
>JBKOZX010000068.1:0-2137 GCA_046726115.1 Actinomycetota bacterium
GCCTCGTCCCGGTCCGCGCACCCGACGGCGGCGCCCTCGCGGGCGGCGAGCGCGGCGATGGCGCGCCCGTTGCCCATCGGCGCGTCGGGGTCGTCGGTGCGGCGAGTTCCCGCGCCGACGACGAGGACCCGCCGTCCGTCGAGCCGGCCCCGGCTCGGCGCGCGGCCGACAGCCTCGTCGGGCAGCTCGGTCGTCATCGTTCAGCCGCGGGTGTCGGAGAAGCCGTCGACGCCGGGCTCGCGTTGCACGCCGAACGAGTTCAGGGCGAACGCCACCATGTGGTAATGCCCGACGAGCATCGGCACCTCGATCAACTGCCGTTCGTCGTAGTGCTTCGCGAGGTCTTCCCAGGTGGCATCGGAGATGCATGCGTCGTCGTGGAGATCGTCCGCCGCCTGGAGGAGCGTGCGGTCGAACGGGTCCCAGCCGACTGCGCCGGGGCCGGCGATCACCCGCGCGATCTCGTCGTCCGTGATGCCTGCCGTCTTCGACAGCCGCATGTGCTGTCCCCATTCGTACGGCGACCGGCAGTGCCAGGCCGTCCGCAGGATGAGCAGCTCGCGGTCGCGGACGGGCAGCTTTCCGGCGAGGAGCTTGCCTGCGAACGGCATCCACCGCCGGTACAAGCCGGGGTGGCGGACGATCGTGGCGAAGATGTTGACCGCCACGGCGTCCGGGAGCTGGTCCATCGTCCCGAGAAGCTCGCGGGCCTGGTCGTCCCGTTCCTCGTCGGGGAGCGGCGGGATGCGCGGCGTTGCGGGACGTGCGGGATCGCCTGGGCTCATCGGGCGCCACGCTAGATGACGCCCTCCGCGGCCGCGACGCCGTCGCTACGATCCGGCGATGCGCGTGCCGCGCGTCGCCATCTCGCTGACGCTTGGCGTCGCGCTGCTCGGTGCCGGGCTCGTCGGTGGCCCCGCAGCCGCCGGGCAGGCCGACACCGTCCGGGCCAAGCCGTCAGCGGGGTGCAAGGCCGCCCCGGTCGTGCCGGGTGAAGAAGACGTCAGCACGGCGTCGGGCGGCGCGCCGCGGTCCTACCTCCGCAACGTCCCGGCGTCATACGACGGAAGGACGCCGCTCCCGCTCGTCGTCGACCTGCACGGTTACCTCGAGGGAGCGCGGCTCCACGAGACCAACTCGCGGCTCGGCGCCTTCGGCGACGAGCACGGCTTCGTCACGCTCACGCCGCAGGGCTCGGGCGACGTCGTGCCGGGCTGGGAGGTCGAGCCCGGCTCACCCGACGTCCGCTACGTCGGCGACCTCTTCACCGAGGCCGAGCGCACGCTGTGCGTCGACGAACGGCGGGTCTTTCTCGCCGGCTACTCGAACGGCGCGTTTCTCGCGTCAACGCTGGCGTGCACCGACGCGAAGCGCATCGCGGCCGTCGCGACCGTGTCGGGCCTGATGAACCCGGCCGGCTGCAAGCCGGCCCGCGCCGTCCCAATCGTCGCGTTCCAAGGCACCGGCGATCAGTTCGTCGCGTTCACGGGCGGGCTCGGCTCGCAAGCCCAGGTCACCTCGGCCAACGACGGGACGGGCCGCATGCTCGGCGACACGTCGGGCGGCAAGGCGGTCGCGCGGAGCGCGTCGACCCCCAAGGTCGCGGCGGCCTGGGCGAAGCGCAATCACTGCACTGCCAAGCCGACGGAGACGAGCGTGGCGCCGGACGTGGTGCTCGTCCGCTACCGGTGCCCGAACCACGCCGACGTCGCGCTCTACCGGATCGAGGGCGGCGGTCACACGTGGCCAGGCAGCGAGTTCTCGCGGGCGATCGAATCCGTCGTCGGTCCCACCACTTTCTCGATCAACGCCGACGAGGCGATGTGGTCCTTCTTCCAGGCGCACCCGCTTCGCGGGAAGTAGCCGGGGCGGCGTGCGCTACAGCTTGCTCGCGATCACGAGCGCGTAATACGCCTGCCCTTCGTTCGTGAGGTGGACGCCGTCGGCGACGAAGAACTCGGGATGCTGGACCGCGATCGCATGCCAGTCGAACAGGACGGCGTTCGGGTACCGCGGCACGGAGGCTGCCAGCGTGTCGTTGTCCGCCTGTTCCCAGGGTTGGTCCACCTTGAGGTTCACGATGATGACGCGTTTGACGCCGCTGAGGCTGTCTCTTATACACATCTCCGAGCCCACG
>JBKOZX010000069.1:0-7938 GCA_046726115.1 Actinomycetota bacterium
CGTCAGCGAATGGTGCGTCTGGTCGGCGTCCCAGGGACACCCGCCGGGCCGGCGCAGCCGCTCGGCCAGTCCAAGCAGGCGCGCGAGCTCGCGGGCGGCCGCGCTCACACCGCTGTCGACGAGGAGGGCGGTGAGGTGGTCGGGCTCGACCTCGCGGTCGAGATCTGCCAGCGTCACGGAGCGCACCCGCTCGTCGTCCAGGCCGAGGTGCTGGAGCACGGTCACCGGCGCGTCGGCAGGCAGCACCTCGAGCAGGACGAGCTTCACGTCCGACAGCAGTAGACGCGTGTCGCACTGCGCGATGAGCAGCGGTCCCCCGCCGACCACGGCGTCGGCGGTCAGCGTGCGGGCGTCGGCGACGCGCGCGCCGGCCATCGGGTCGACACCGAGGCGGGCCCACGCCAGCTCGGCGAACGAGAGCCCGGGGACGACCTCGAGGGCGATGTCGCCCCGGACGGCTGCGTCCCGCAGGAGCTCGACCGTGCGTTCGGCGACGGCGGGGTTGCCGGGCACCGCGTACGCGACCTCACCGACAGCAACGGCGCGGTCGAGCAGCTCGGCCGCGATGCGCTCGTACACCTCGGCGACGTCGTTCGCGGCGTCGTAGTCGTCGTCGAAGCTGCGGAGCTCGATCCCGGCGGCGGCGAGATCGGCGACGGCGGGATGGCGAGCCGTGCGGACGTACCGGTTCGGGACGTGCTCCAGCGCGCGGCGCGCGGCCGGAAGCAGGAGGTCCGCGCCGGCCGGTCCGAGCCCCACGACGATGACGCGGCCGGCCATGGCTACGGGGCCGTCGGCGCGGAGGCGGCGGGCGCGGGCGTCGTGGGGGCAGGGGTGGTCTGCTGGCGGGGCGCGCCGCGAGGCGGTTCGACGGTCCCGCGGCCGCTGCGGACGATCCAACGGCCATACCGCGGGTCGACGTCCACCTTGGACCGAGCCACCAGCGCGTTCAGCCTGCGCTGGGCATCGGGCGACTGCTGGCCCAGGCGTTGGCGGAGGGCAGGCTCGAGCAGCTCGAACGGGATCGTGTCGCGCACCAGGATGAGGTGCCATCCGAACTGCGTCTGCACCGGCGCGGATACCTGGTTCAGCGGAAGCGACGTCGCAGTGGAGCCGAACGGCTCGACGAGCTGCTGCCCGTCGACGCAGCCCAGCTCCCCGCCGTCCGGCGCCGAGCCCTGGTCCGTCGACTGCTGGCGCGCGAGCTGCTCGAAGCTCGCGCCGACGCGCAGCTGGACTGCGAGCGCGTCAGCCTCCTCGCGGGTCCGCACGAGGATGTGCGACACGAAACGGCCCGACGGACACTGCGCCTTCAGCTGCGCGATCGTCGTGTTGTACGCGGCGAGCAGGTCCGCGTCGGTCGCCGGGGTACCGATCGAGCGGAACAGCGCCTGCTGCCGACCGAACTCGGCGGTGGTCTGGTCGCGGAACCACTTCGGGAAGGCGGCGAACGCCTGCGTGCCGAAGAAGTTCGCGGCCTGCGCTTGCCCTGCCACGCGGTCCGCTGTCGTCACCCGGATGTGGCGGCGGCGCACCTCGCGGTCGACGACGTCTTGCGTGACGACATGCGTGAGCCAGATGGTGCTGCCGCTCGACTTGATCGTGCCCTCGGTGTCCGCGATCTGCTTCTTCAGGTCGGGATTGTCGGCGATCGCCCGCAGCTCGCTGTCGACCGAGTCGCGCGAGATGTCATCTCCGTTCACGGTCAGCGCCGGCGGGCGCACCGTCCTGCAGCCTGCGGCGGCGGCGATCGCGACGACGGCGACGAGCGCGACGGAGGAGCGCACGAGTGTTCTCACGGCGCGGCGGATGCTATCGGCGCGTCGTCTTCGACGGGAATCAGCTCTTGGAGGAGCTCGACGAGCTTCGTGCACACCGCCGCTCCCGCACCGGAGACGGGGATCGCGACCTCCCCGCCGGCCTTGGCGACGGCGCCCGACACGAGGCGGCGCAGGCGGATCTTCTGTGACTCGCGCAGCTCGAGCCCGGTGAAGCGCGCCATCCCGCGCTGCACCGACACGCTGCGGGCACCGACACGCACGCACTCGGCTCGCAGACGCGCCACGTCGAGCAGCGCCGCCGCCGGAGCCGGTGGAGGCCCGTAGCGGTCGTTCCACTCCTCGCGGATGTCGCCGACGTCGGCGGGGCTCGTGACGGCGGCGAGACGCCGGTAGGCCTCCATGCGCACGTCGTCGCGCGAGACGTAGTCGGTCGGCATGTATGCGTCGACGGGGACGTCGATCGTCACCTCGACGGGCTGCGGCGGCGCCTCGCCCTTCAGCTCCCCGACGGCCTCGGTGACGAGCTGGCAGTAGAGGTCGAACCCGACGGCGGCGATGTGGCCCGACTGCTCGGCGCCGAGCATGTTGCCGGCGCCGCGTATCTCGAGGTCACGCATGGCGATCTTGAACCCGGAGCCGAGGTCGGTGAACTCGCCGATCGTCTTGAGCCGCTCGTACGCCTCCTCGGTGAGCGACCGGTCGCGCGGGTGGAACAGGTACGCGTACGCCCGCTGGCCGCGGCGTCCCACTCGCCCACGCAACTGGTAGAGCTGCGCCAACCCGAGAAGATCGGAGCGGTCGACGACGAGCGTGTTCACGGTCGGAATGTCGAGACCGCTCTCGACGATCGTCGTGCACACGAGCACGTCGTACTCGCGCTCCCAGAAGTCGAGGACGACGCGCTCGAGCCGTCCCTCGTCCATCTGCCCGTGCGCAACGCCGATGCGCGCTTCCGGGACGAGCTCACGCAGCTGCTCGGAGACGTAGTCGATGTCCTGGACGCGGTTGTGGACGAAGAACACCTGGCCCTCGCGGAGCAGCTCGCGGCGGATCGCCTCGGCCGCGGGCCGCTCGTCGTACTCGCCGACGTACGTGAGGATGGGCTGGCGGTCCTCGGGCGGCGTGTTGACCAGTGACAAGTCGCGGATCCCGGTGAGCGACATCTCGAGCGTGCGCGGGATGGGTGTCGCCGTCAACGTCAGGACGTCCACGTCGGCACGGAGCTGCTTGATCAGCTCTTTGTGCTGGACGCCGAAGCGCTGCTCCTCGTCGACGACGAGCAACCCGAGGTCCTTGAACCGGATGTCACCCGACAGCAGCCGGTGCGTCGCGATCACGACGTCGACCGACCCGTCGGCCAGACCCGAGACCACGGCGGCCTGCTCCTTGGCGGTGAGGAACCGAGACAGCACCTCGACGCGCACCGGGTAGTTGGCGAACCGCTCGCGGAAGGTCTGCCCGTGCTGGTTGGCGAGCAGCGTCGTCGGGACGAGCACCGCGACCTGCTTCCCGTCCTGCACGGCCTTGAACGCGGCGCGGATGGCCACCTCGGTCTTGCCGTAGCCGACGTCGCCGCAGACGAGCCGGTCCATCGGGACCGGCTGCTCCATGTCGGCCTTCACCTCCTCGATGGCCTGGGCCTGGTCGGGCGTCTCCTCGTACGGGAACGCCTCCTCGATCTCGTGCTGCCACGGAGTGTCGGGACCGAAGGCGTGGCCGGGCGTGGCGAGCCGCCGCCGGTAGAGCACGACGAGCTCCTGGGCTATCTCGCGCACGGCGGCGCGGACGCGGGAGCGGGTCTTCTCCCAGTCGCTGCCGCCCATCCGGTTCAGCGTGGGCGTGTCGCCGCCGGTGTAGCGGCGCACGGTGCCGACCTGGTCGGTGGGCACGTAGAGCTTGTCGCCACCGCGGTACTCGAGCAGCAGATAGTCGCGCTCGACGCCGCCGATCGCGCGTGTCGTCATCTCCTTGTAGCGGCCGACGCCGTGCTGGTAGTGCACGACGAAGTCGCCGGGTTCGAGTGCGTCGTAGAAATCCTTGCCGCGGCGCGCGCCGCGCGGGCGCCGGTGCACCCGACGTCGGCCGGTGAGATCGGCTTCGGCGATGACCGCGAGCGACGCAGACAGCGCGACGACGCCGCGCTCGAGAGGTGCGACGACGATGCCGATCGCGCCGGGGGCCACGCCGCGGATCGTGGTGATGCCCTCGTCGGCAAGCACGTCGTGGAGACGGCCGGCCGATCCTTCCCCGTCGGCGGCCAGCACCACGCTCGCCCCGTCGTCGCGCAGGGCGCGCAGCCGGCGGGTGAGGCCTTCGGTGTCGCCGACGACCGGGTCGAAGCCGGTGGCGGCGAGGTTCGGTGTGGCCGGCGACTCGGGCGCGGCCAGCAACGCGGTGGCGCCGGCTCTCGTGTGCGCGAGGAGCCGGTCGAACGGCAACGAGAGCCGCGGGAAGGCGCGCCCCGCCGCGCCCCACGTCGTGGCGAGCGTGTCTCCGAGCGCGGCTTCTTCGTCGAGCAGCTCCTGGGCCCGGTCGCGCGTGCGCTTCGGCTCGACGAGCAGCACGAGCGCCTCGTCGGGCAGCAGGTCGGGCAGGAGGTGCTCGCGGTCCGACAGCCACGGCAGCCACGACTCCATGCCGTCGAACACCTGGCCGTCGGCCAGGCGCTCCCACTGCTCCCGGCCCCACGGTTCGCGCCCGACGAGCCCGGCGGCCCGCTCCCGCACTTCCGGCGTCGGGAGCAGCTCACGTGCCGGGAAGAGCCACGCCTCGTCAATCTCCCCCGTCGAGCGCTGGTCGGCGACGGAGAAGCGGGAGAGCCGGTCGACCTCGTCGCCCCACAGGTCGATGCGGACGGGATGGTCGTCGGTCGCCGGGTACACGTCGACGATCGAGCCGCGCACGGCCACCTCGCCGCGCGACTCGACCTGGTACTCGCGTCGATACCCGTACGCCACGAGCCGCTCGACCAGACCGTCGCGATCGACCTGCTCGCCGGTCCGGATGCGGATCGGCTCGACGTCCTCGACGTGCGGCCCGAGCCGTTGCACGAGGGCGCGCACCGGTGCGACCACAACGGCCGGGAGGTGCTCGCCGCCGGCGCGGAGCTTCCAGATGACGCGCAGGCGGCTGCCCATGGTGTCGAGCGACGGCGACACCCGCTCGAACGGCAGCGTCTCCCACGCCGGGAACAGCTCGACGGCCTCTTCGGGACCAAGCCCGGAACCGAGGTACTGGGCGAGGTCGTGGGTGACGCGCTCGGCCTCGGCCGCTGTCGGCACCGCGACCAGGACCGGCCGGCGGGTGGTGACGCGGGCCAGGGCGGCGAGGAACAGGGCCCGGGCCGGCTCGGGGACGGCCACGACCGGCTCGCGGTCGATCACGGCGCGCACCGCCGGCTCCTCGGCCAGCAGGGCCGGGAGCTCGGCGAGCGGGGTGGGCGTCCGGGTTTCGGTCGTCGTCATGGCTGTTGTCGTCGTGACGGACGCGCGCAGGCAGCCCCCGATCGGGGCCGACCGGGGGTCGCGTGCGTGCTCCTCCGAGGATACCGGTGGTTCAGTTGTACCGGTTCATGGCGGCGTCGACGCCGTCGCGGGCGATCGTCTCGACGGCGTCGGCGGCCTGCTCGACGGTCACGTCGACCTCGGCCCGCTCACGTTTGCTGAACCGGTTGAGCACGTGGTCGGCGCCGCGCTCCTTGGAGACCGGCTTGCCGACCCCGATGCGCACCCGCTGGAAGTCCTGCGAATCCAGGTGAGAGACGATCGAGCGCAGCCCGTTGTGGCCGGCGAGCCCGCCACCGGACTTCACCTTGAGCTCGGCGACGGGGAGGTCGAGCTCGTCGTGGACGACCACGACCTGCTCCGGAGTGACACCGAAGCGGCGGACGAGCGCGCCCACGGCGTTGCCCGAGTCGTTCACGTACGTGAGCGGAACGGCGAGCGCGATGCGCCGGCCGTCGAGCGTGATCTCGTCGACCAGCGCGTGCTCCTTGCGCTTGCGCAACCGGGCGCCGTGACGCTGCGCCAGCAGCTCGACGACCTCGGCCCCGAGGTTGTGGCGCGATCCGCGGTACTCGTCGCCCGGGTTGCCGAGCCCGACGACCAGCAGGTCGGCCGGTGTGCCGCGGCGCGGCCGGAGCCGCACGGGTTAGCTCTCGGAGGACTCGCCGGAGGAACCGGCGTCGCCGCCCTCGGCACCTTCGCCGCCTTCGGCGGAGGGAGCGCCCTCGCCTTCCTCGCCTTCCGGCACCTCGCCCTCGACGCCTTCGCCCTCTTCGCCCTCTTCCGGCTCGGGCTCCTCGACGACGCGCGGCATGACGACCTGGACGACCAGCTCCTCCGCTTCCTGCTGCACGGCGACGCCCGCCGGGAGGGGCAGGTCCGAGATGCGCAGCTGGTCGCCGATGTTCATCGCAGAGACGTCGGCCTCGACGCCCGGCGGGATGTCCTCGGGCTTGGCTTCGACGCTGAGGGTGAACACGAGCTGCTCGAGGACGCCGCCGTCGCGGACGCCCTCCGGCTCGCCCACCAGGTGCACGGGAACCTCGGCGGCGACGGCGACGTCGCGTCGCACCCGGATGAAGTCGACGTGCAGGACGTCGCCCCGCGTCGGATGCCGCTGGATCTGACGGGCGAGGGTCAGGTGCTCCTCGCCGTCCAGCTTGAGGGTGATCAGGGTGTTGGCGCCCGACTCGCCGGCGAGGATGTGCCCGAGCTCGCGGTGGTCCACCGCGAGGTTCGAGGTGTCGGCCTCGAGCCCGTACATGACAGCCGGCACCTTGCCTTCACGGCGCAGTCGCCCCGCGGGACGGCTCCCGACGCCGCTGCGGGGCTCGGCAATCAGCGTGTTGTCGGCGTTCTCGGCCACGATCTCTCCGGCCTCTCCGGCCTCTCCGGCGTCTCGGGACCTTCCATTGTGCGTCGCCGGGCGCTGCGGGGCCAAGTCGGATGGGGGCGATCGCCTTGTCTCCGCTACTCCTCGAGCGCGAAGGATCCGTACTCCGGCCTTCCGGCTCGCTCGTAGGTGTGGGAGACGACACCCGTTGTCGTCTTCTTGGTATCGACGAGGCGCATCGCAGCCGGCACGGCGCCCTCCCGGAACAAGCGCTTCCCGGTTCCGAGGACGACCGGGTAGAAGTACAGCCGGTACTCGTCGACGAGGTCGTGGCGCATCAAGGTCTGCGCGAGGTCAGCACTGCCGTGCACCTGGAGCTCTCGCCCTGGGTCGGCCTTCAACCGGGCGACCCCCTCGGCGACTTCGCCTTTGATGAGGGTCGAGTTGTTCCACTCGACCGTGTCGAGCGTCTTGGACGCGACGTGTTTCGGCATGCGGTTCAGCATCGCGGCGACCCGGTTGTCCGGGTCGGTGACGCGGGGCCAGTACGCGGCGAAGATCTCGTACGTCTTGCGCCCGAGCAGGAGCCCGTCGGCGGCGGCGATCGAGTCTTCCACTGTCTGCCCGAACACGTCGTCGGCGTACGGCACCGACCACCCGCCGTGGTCGAACCCGCCGCTTGGGTCCTCGTCGGGCACGCCCGGCCCTTGCACGACGCCGTCGAGGGTGAGGAATTGCTGGACGATCAGCTTCATGGTTGTGAGACGACGTCCCGACGCGAAACTCGTCGGTTCCGAGTGAGGTCACCCACCATCACGGCCAGGTCGGCTTCGGTCCAGGTGACGTATGCCCGAAACCCGGCCTCCTCGAGCCATGCGACCTGGTCCCGGGTTGAGCTCGGCTTGTCGTATTCGCCGTCGATGGGCGCCACGACGTCGGCCGGGTCCTCGGGGACCACGACGTCGCCGACGACCACGCGGCCTCCGCGCGTCAGGCCCGCCGCGACGCGGCGGAAGAGATCGGCCTTGCCGGGACCGTCCAGGTGGTGCACCGCCAGCGCGGAAATCACGAGATCGAACGATCCGTCCGGGAGTGGCGCTTCGAGGCGAGCGACCCGAAAGTCTCCGGCGGGTACGAGCCGGCGGGCGTGTTCGAGCATCTCGTCGCTCTCGTCGATGCCAATCAACCGAGCGTCCGGGTACGCGGCGAGTACTCGCTGCGATGTGATTCCCGTTCCCGCACCGAGGTCGAGGATCGACCGCGGCTGCAATCCGCGCACTGCTTGCGCTACCTCGTCCTGGAGGCGGTCGTACGCGGGGAC
>JBKOZX010000070.1:0-1891 GCA_046726115.1 Actinomycetota bacterium
GCCGGTGCCCGACGTCGGTGTGCGGCCGGCCGACTTGGCGTGCTTCATCTACACCGCAGGCACGACGGGTCCGTCGAAGGGTTGCATGCTCCCGCACAATTACATCGTCGCCTTGGCCGATCAGATCGCCCGTGCCTGGCAGCGACGCGCGGACGACGTGGTCATCACGCCGTTGCCGCTCTTCCACTTCAATGCGATCTCGGTGTGCGTGGTCGGGACGCTCGTCGTGGGCGGCTCGGCGAGCATCGCCCGCCGGTTCTCGGTGTCACGGTTCTGGCCCGAGGTGCGGCGGACCGGTGCGACGATCGCGTCGATGCTCGGCTCCCTGGCGATACTCGTCGCCGACGCCGAGGATCACCCAGATCAGCAGGGGCACCGCCTGCGGCTGTGCGCGGCGGCCCCGATGCCGCCCGACATCGATCGCATCTGGAACGAGCGGTTCGGTTGCAAGACGTTCAGCGCCGGCTACGGCCTCACCGAGGCGTCACTCCTGTCGATGCTTCCCGCCGGCGAGGAGAACAAGCCCGGCGCGGCCGGGAAGCCCAATGCAGTCGACTTCGACGTGGCGCTCGTCGACGACGACGACGTCGAGGTAACGCCGGGCGAGATCGGCGAGATCGTGGCCCGCCCAACCGGGCCCAACCTCATGTTCGCCGGCTACTGGCGCCGGCCCGAAGCGACCGTGGCCGTGCTGAGCAACCTGTGGTTCCACACGGGCGACCTCGGCCGTCTCGACGACGACGGCTTCCTCTTCTTTGTTGACCGCAAGAAGGACTACCTGCGACGCCGGGGCGAGAACATCTCGAGCTTCGAGATGGAGCGCACGTTCCACGCCCACCCCGCGATCAAGGACGTCGCAGTCCACTCGGTGGCGAGCGACGTCGGGGAGGACGACGTCAAGGTCACCGCGGTGCTGCAGCCCGACGCCGGCGTCAGCGAGGAGGAGCTCTGCACGTGGAGCGTGGACCACGTCCCGTACTTCGCGGTCCCGCGCTACATCGAGTTCCGCGACGACCTGCCCCGCAACCCCGTCGGCCGCGTGCTCAAGTACCAGCTGCGCGACGAGGGCGTCACCGGGACGACCTGGGACCGCGAGGTGGCTGGCCTCAGCTTCGAGCGTCGCTGACCGGCCGACACGCGCCGACTGCTCTCGGGACTTATGCCGTCCCTTCTGCGCGCGCGTCCTCGTACTCGTCGTGGCGCCGGAACCAGAACTCCGGCGGATCGCCCTCGTTCCTCCCCATCGGGGCGCGGTCCAACAGCCCGTAGTAACCCATCACGGGCTCGAGCCCGCGCGCGCTGGTCGCGTACGTGTGGTGGACGACACCGTCCGAGAGCGCGAACGCGCTCAGACCCGGGCCCTCCGTCATGTATCCCGCCGGGTCCGTCCCGCACGCGGCCGAGACGGTGGAAATAACCGGAGGGGGTCCGCTCTTCAGGAACGATCGGACCTCCTCGTCGGTGTACGAGAACCCGAAGTCGAAGTTGAAGTCGCCGCCGTGACTGGAGACCCAGTCGAAGGTCCACCCCATCCGCTGCTTGTAGGCCTGAAGCTTCTCGATCGGGGCCCGTGAGACGCAGATCATGGTCACGTCGCGCGCGTTGAGGTGGACCACGTTGGGGTTGATGTTGTCGGCTATCGACGAGCACACGGGACAGCCCGCGTCGTACTCAGGGCCGAACATGAAGTGGTAAATGAGGAGCTGTGAGCGTCCGTCGAAGAGGTCGGGAAGCGTCTTGGTCCCTTCGTCGGTGTCGAAGCTGTACTCCTTGTCGACCGGCACCCAGGGCAGCTCCTGCCGCTTATGTGCGAGGTCGTCGCTGAGGTGGGTGAGCTCCTTCTCGCGCTCGAGCAGCTGTTCGCGCGCGGCTTGCCACTCCTCTCGGGTCC
>JBKOZX010000071.1:0-2344 GCA_046726115.1 Actinomycetota bacterium
TCGCCAACCTGTTCTCGACCCACCCGCCCACCGAGGAGCGGATCGCCAGGCTCCGCAGCTTCGACCGCACGCAGGCCATCTGACCCCATCGCCCACCGCACCGCCGCCGGACTTCATCGACGGCGGACTCGGACAGTTCACGGCGCATCGCCCGGTGGCCGGGCGACCGCTCTCAGTCGCGGAAGTTCGTGAACTGGAGGGGGATGCCGAAGTCGGTCTCGCGCAGCTTGGCGATGGCCGTCTGCAGGTCGTCGCGTTTCTTGCCGGACACTCGAAGCTGCTGACCCTGGACTTGGTGGGAGACGCCCTTGAGGCCGAGGCCCTTGAGGAACTTGCCGATCTCACGCGCCTTCACGTCGGAGATGCCGACGGTGAGTGCCGCGGTCTGGCGGACGGTGCCCTTCGCCGCATCCTCGACCTTGCCGTACTCCAATGCCTTCAGCGACACCTTGCGCCGCACGAGCTTCTCCTCGAGGACCTGCGTGAGCGCGCGGAGACGGTCTTCGCTCGCCGTGTGCAGCTCGATCGACTTCTCGCCGAGATCGATGGCGCTGTTCGTGTTCTTGAAGTCGTAACGCGTCGCGATCTCGCGCCGCGCCTGGTCCACCGCGTTGCGGATCTCTTGCATGTCGACTTCGGATACGACGTCGAAAGTGGGCATTCAACTCCCCAGAGCATTTTGGGGCGGCTGGTATCGTACGCGCCCCGGGTCGGTACCCGAGTGGCCAAAGGGGGCAGTCTGTAAAACTGCTGCGAAAGCTACGCTGGTTCGAATCCAGCCCGGCCCACTCGTGCGCCCGGCGTGTGCCCGCCTCGAGGGCGGGCCGCTTCGCGCCGGGCGTCAATCCGGTGGTCCTCGGCCGCCGTATCCCGGGCATCGGGCCCCGACGACCGTCCCAGGTTCCGTCGGGCGGGGATCCGAACGATACTTGTGGGGCTTATGGGTGCACCCAGGGTGGTTCGCCGCAGAGCAGGGCTCGCTGCCGGCGCGTTCGCCGTCGCCGCGACGCTCGCCCTCTCCGCGTGCACCGGCTCCAGTTACCACTACGTCAAGAACGGGAGCAACGGCTCGGGCACGTACTTCAAGGTGCCCGACGCCTGGCACGTCTACGACGAGAACGCGTTCATCAAGTCCCGCCACCTGTCCCCGACGGAGGCGAAGGCCGCCAAGGCCGACAGCTGGACCGTCGCCTTCGACGGCAGCTCGAAGCCCACGCTGTCGCACTTCAACCAACTGGCGACGAAGCAGCCGTTCGGCATCGCCGAAGTGCGAACGCTCGGCACCAAGGAGCGCGATTCGTTCTCGCTGATGGCGATGCGCAACTACTTTGTGCCCGTCGACGAGCTCCTCCAGGTTGGGAGCAATGTGCAGTCCCTGCGTCTCGACGACTTCACCCGGGATGGCGGTTTCCACGGTCAGCGGTTCACCTTCGAGTTCTCGGCGCCTTCGAGCAACGAGTCCGTGACCGTCGACCAGGTGGCGATCATCGACGCAGGGACGAAAGAGGTCCACTTCCTGGCCGTCAGTTGCAGCTCATCGTGCTACGAGAGAAAGAAGGACACGATCAACAAGATCGTCGAGTCGTGGACCGTGAAGGAACGATGACATGACCCCGACTGCCACCCCCACCCGCGGGCCGCAGTTCACCAGCCGTCCTCGCGACGACGACCGCCTGACGCGCAAGCCGTTGGCGCTGTGGGACCGGGTCAAGTACCTGCTCCTCCTGGCCGCGCTCTTCTGGTTCTTCGTCTGGGCGGCGATCGCCGACAACCCGCTGCTGCCGTTCAACGACGCGGTCAACGACACGGTGAGCGAGAAGCGGTGGATCTTCGTGCTCGCCGCGCTCGAGCTGGTCCGGCAGATCCACTACCTGATCAGCGAGCGCTCCGCCGGCTACCACCGGTTCTGGACGCAGCGAGTCTTCGGTGGCTTCAACCGCCGCAGCGCCCGCATGAGCGACTGGAACCGCTACCGGCTGGCGCGGCTGGCGAAGATCCTCGTCTTCCTGGTGATCCTCTCGATCGTGCTCGGGACGATCTTCGACACCTCGCCTGCCCTCGCGCTGGTCGAGCTGCCGTCGCGGATCGTCGACGCGCTGCCGTTCGTCTTCCAGCTCATGTTCGGCGCGCTGTTCATCATCATCGAGTTCGGCGCGCTGTTCTGGCTGCTGACTCGGGGCGGCGTCGACGTCTACTACCCCGACGACATCAAGACGCGGTTCTCCGACGTTTGGGGCCAGGACAACGTCCTCGCACGGGTCAGGGAGAACATGGTCTTCCTCGAGGACCCCGAGGCGATCGAGGAGAAGGGCGGTTACGTCCCGGGCGGCATCCTCCTCTGGGG
>JBKOZX010000072.1:0-5700 GCA_046726115.1 Actinomycetota bacterium
ACCGGCGGCGGTGGCGGAGGAGCCGCGGGCACAGGAGGAGTGGCGTTCGCGGGAGCAGGCGGTGGCGGCGGGTCCGGTGCCGGAGCAACCGGCACGACGTTCCAAGAGGACGTTCGCGCCGGCGACGGCGAGGTGACGATCCTGTTCGACGCGGCCGACGGCGGCTGCGCTCCCGGCGCGACCCCCGGGGCCGCGGTTGCGGTCAGCGCTGCGCCGCGCTTCACCGGCTAGTCCCGCTGTCCCCAAAGCACCCGGGCCATATCCTGGGGTCGTGCCCCGGCTTCGCGTTGCCCTCGCGCAGCTGAACCTCGTCGTCGGTGACCTCGAGGGCAACGCGGCGCGGATCCTCGAGACGTACGAGCGCGCCGACGCCGACGGCTGCGACCTCGTTGCCTTCCCCGAGCTCGCCATCTCGGGCTACCCGCCCGAGGATCTGTTGCTGCGGCCGGCGTTCGTCGCCCAGGCGCAGGAGAGTATGGAGAAGGTCGCCGCCCGCACCGGCCGGGCCACGGCCGTGGTCGGCTTCCCGCTGCTCGAGCGCGACCTCTACAACGCGGCTGCTGTTTGCGCTGGCGGCAAGGTGCACGGCGTCTACCGCAAGCACATCCTGCCGAACTCGACGGTCTTCGACGAGCAGCGCTATTTCGCGGCGTCGACCACCGACGGGCCGCTGTTCAACGTGGCCGGCGCGCGCGTTGCCGTGACGATCTGCGAGGACGCCTGGAGCCCGACTGGGCCGATCAGCACCCAAGCCGCGGGCGGCGCCGAGCTCGTCGTCAACATCAATGGCTCGCCGTACTACGCGGGCCGGCTGCGGGAGCGCGAGACGATGCTCGCCACGCGCGCCGCCGACGCGTCCGTGCCGATCGCCTACGTCAACCTCGTCGGCGGGCAGGATGAGCTCGTCTTCGACGGGGGCTCCCTCGTGTTCGACGAGCTGGGACGTCTCGTCGCGCGGGCGCGCCAGTTCAGCGAGGATCTCCTCGTCGTCGACCTCGACGTGCGCCCCACGTTCCGCAAGCGCATCCTCGATCCGCGCGGCCACCGCCCGGCGCCGACGCTCCCCGAGGTCAAGGTCAGCGACGCGCACCTGGGCGAGCGGCGCGAGCAGCCCCGTATCGAGCCGACGCTCGCGCCGGTGCGCGAGGTCTACGAGGCGCTCGTCCTCGGCACGCGCGATTACGTCACGAAGAACGGTTTCACCGACGTGCTCATCGGCCTGTCCGGCGGCATCGACTCGTCGCTCGTGGCCGCCGTCGCGACCGACGCCCTCGGGCCCGAGCGCGTCCTCTGTGTGCTGATGCCGTCGCGGTTCTCGAGCGAGGGCAGCGTGAGCGACGCCGAGGCGGTTGCCGCCAACTTGGGTGTCCGGACGGTCACCGTGCCGATCGAGGCTGCGCACGGCGCGTTCCTCGACATGCTCGCCGAGCCGTTCGCGGGCATGGAGCCCGGGCTGGCCGAGGAGAACCTCCAAGCTCGGATCCGCGGCACGGTGCTCATGGCGTTGTCGAACAAGTTCGGCGCGCTCGTGCTCACGACGGGCAACAAGAGCGAGCTCGCCACGGGCTACTCGACGCTGTACGGCGACATGGCCGGCGGCTTCTCGGTGATCAAGGACGTACCCAAGACGCTCGTGTACGCGCTCGCTCGCGACCGCAACGAGCGCGCCGGGCGCGATCTCGTCCCCGCCGCCGTGCTCGACAAGCCGCCGAGCGCCGAGCTGCGGCCTGACCAGCGCGACAGCGACTCGTTGCCCGAGTACTCGCTGCTCGACCCGATCCTCGAGGGGTACGTCGAGGGCGACCTGTCGGTCGCGGAGCTCGAAGAGGCGGGGTTCGATCCCGACACGGTGCGCAAGGTGGCCAAGCTCGTCGACCACAACGAGTACAAGCGGCGCCAGGCCCCGCCGGGCGTGCGCGTGTCGCCCAAGGCCTTCGGCAAGGACCGCCGCCTGCCGATCACGAACCGCTGGCCTGGTTGAACGGGCGCGTCCGCGCCTTCTACCCGGAGCTGGCGCTGGTCGTCGCCAGCGTCCTGTACGGCGCGACCTTCACCATCGTCCAGGACGCGCTCGACCACCTCACCGCAACCGGGTTCATCCTGTTGCGCTTTGCGATCGGTGGTCTGGCGCTCCTCCCGCTCGCGCTGCGCCGGAGCTGGCGCGGTCCGGCCGCACGCACGAACGACTCGGTCGGCGTGCTCATCGCCTGCGGGATCGCGCTGGGGTTCACCGCGTTCGTCGCGTACCTGTGCCAGAACGTCGGTCTCGAGCACACGACCACGTCGAACTCGGCGTTCATCACAGGCCTGTTCGCGGTGTTCACGCCGCTGATCGCGGCGGTCGTCTATCGGCGTCTGCCGAACCGGACGGTCGTGATCTCGGTCGTCCTCGCGGTCTTTGGGCTGTTCCTCCTGACGGGCGCGGAGCCGACGCTCGGGTTCGGTGACGCCATCACGCTCGTCACCGCGTTCTTCGTCGGGATCTGGTTCGTGCAGATCGGTGCGTGGGCGAACCGCTTCGACGTCGTGTCGCTCACGTGCGTCGAGCTGCTCGCGCTTGCTGCGTTCGCCGTGCCGTTCGTGATCGTCGGCGGGCTCGGCGAGCTGACTGCCCAGGCCGCGTTCGCGGTCGTGTTCACCGGGCTCGGTTGCTCGGCGTTCGCGTTCAGCATCCAGGTCTGGGCGCAGCGCAAGGTCGAGCCGGCCCGCACCAGCATCATCGGCCTCCTCGAGCCGGTCGTGGCCGGTTTCGTCGGCTACACCGTCGGCGAGCGGCTGGGCTGGGGCGGCTACGTCGGGGCGGCGATCATCCTGGCCGGCATCCTCGTGGCGGAGTACGGCGCACGCCACACGGAAACGCGCGAGCCCGTGCGAAGCTAGCGTGCTCCGCCATGCAGAGAGGCAGGAACCGGCACGGTGCCCGGATCGCGGCGCTTGCCGTCGTGACGATCCTGGTCGGCGGGGTGGCACACGCCGCGTACGGCGCGAAACCCCCGAAGCCCGAGGCCGCCGACGCCGCGCTCGATCAGGCGCTCCAGAAGCTCGTGCAAGCCCAGGGCGGGCCGCCCGGCGCCATCTCCGTGGTGCAGCGCGGCGAGGAGGTCAAGGTGCACGCGGCCGGCGCAGGTGACGTGTCGACGGGTTCACCTCCCACGCCCGACGACCACTTTCGGATCGCGAGCATGTCGAAGGCGTTCAACGGGGCGGTCGCGCTGTCGTTGGTCGCGGACAAGACGCTCTCCCTCGACGACACGGTGGGCAAGTGGTTGCCGACGCTCCCGAAGGCGTGGAAGAAGGTCTCGTTGGCGCAGGCCCTGCAGCACACGAGCGGCATCCCCGACTACGCCGGGAAGAAGTGGACGGACGCAATCAGCGCGGCGCCGCTCGACCCACCGGCGTCTCCGGCCGAGCTGCTCTCGTTCGTCCCGACCACGAAGCTCGCGTTCGAGCCTGGCTCCGAGTACCGCTACTCGAGCTCGGACAACGTCGTCGTCGCGCTCATGGTCGAGGCCGCGACGGGCCGTCCGTACGAGGATCTGCTCCAGGAGCGGGTCTACGGTCCGCTGGGGCTGACGGGCACGACACTGCCGCGGGACTCGGCGATGCCGGTCCCGTACCTCCACGGGTACACGGTCAACCCACCGACGCCGCCGGAGGACCTGAGCGAGGGGCTGGCCGGGGGCTGGAGCTGGGCTTCAGGCGGGATCGTCTCCACGTCGAGCGACGTCAACACCTTCATGCGTGGGAACGCGACCGGCGCGACCACCAACAAGACCACGGCGCGCAAGCAGTTCCGGTTCGTGGTGGGTGGCTCAGAGCCCCCCGGGCCGGGGAAGAACGAGGCCGGTCTGGGCATCTTCCGGTACCAGACGCGCTGCGGCACGGTGTACGGGCACACCGGCAACCTCCCGGGCTATACGAGCTTCGTCGCCGCGACCCGGGACGGCTCGCGCTCGACGACCGTCGCTGTCAACGCGCTCATCACCCCGACCAGCGCCAAGGCACGCTTCGTGGAGCTGCGCAGGATCTTCGAGCTCGCAACCTGCGCCGCCCTCGCAGGCACGTAGCTGGGCCGACTGTGCCGTCCGTCACTTGACCGCCCGGTCAAGCGATGGCGAGAATGAGCTCGTCAGTCGCGAGCGAATCGGGGGTGCAGCGCGTGACCGAGCCCGGCGAGCCCCGCCCCGCCTTCGCACCGTGGGACCGGCGCGAGCTGCCCGGCCTGTTCGGTGTGGTCGAGTCGGCCCGGCGGGTGGGGAACTACAAGTGGATCGAGATGCGCCTGTTCGAGGCGCTCGGTGGCTGGGTCGCCACCGTCCCGGAGCTCGACGTGAAGCTCGTCCTCGGCCGGCACTGCTACCACCACGCGTGGCACGCCGAGCTGTGGAACAAGCGCCTCCCCGAGCTGCGCGAGATGAACACCGAGCGGCTCACGGAACCACCGAACGACGCGATAGTCGCGTTCGTCGACGCGGTGCGCGACCCCGAGGCGCCGGAGCTGACGATCGAGAAGCTCGTCGGCGTCTACCGCGTCCTCATCCCCCGCAAGATCGCGGCATACACGTTCCATCTCAACGCGACGAGCCGCATCACCGATGCGCCGACGATGCGCTCCTTGAAGTTCATCCTCCAGGACGAGTTCGACGACTGGCGTGAGGGCGAGATGCTGCTGCAGTCGCTGATCGAGTCGCCCGAAGAGGTCGAACGGGCCGCAAACCGACAGCGCGAGCTGGAGCAGCTGATCGTAGAAGCCGGTGGGATCACCGGCCCCGGTACCATCGGGAAAGACGTTGACACCGACGCAGACGCGTCGGAGGGGGTAGCAGTCGGATGAAGAAGATCCTCCCGGTCGAGGAGCTGGCGCGCGACTCCCGCTTCGTGCGGGTCCAGATCCAGGACGCCATGATGGATCCACGCCAGATGAAGGTCGCCGAGCGCAACACGGGCTCGGCCAAGCTCGAGCCCGAGCGTCCGGCAGCGCACGACCGTGCGCGTCAGCTCATGCACGGCATCTTCATGGGCGAGCTCCAGGCGCTCGAAGGGGCGGGGCGGACCACCTTCGACTTCGACGACAACGACGTGCCCTTCCAGCTCAAGCTCGACATGGCGCGTCAGTCGTGGGACGAGTCGCGCCACTGCGAGATCTCGGTGAAGCTCGCCGAGCACATGGGCACCGAGATCGGCGAGTTCAGCGAGGCGACGTTCCTCTACGAGGCAGCCTGCGCAGAGGACGCGCTGTTGCGCCTGACGGGCGTGAACCGCGCCCTCGAAGGTCTGGCCATCGACGTGTTCAACACCATGAAGCTCTTCGGTGACAACTCGGGTGACCCCGTGCTGGCGGCGTGCGAGGACTGGATGCTCGCCGACGAGGTGACGCACGTGAAGATGGGCTCGGACTGGCTGCGCCGGCTCACCGAGAACGACCCCGAGCGGCGCGCCGCCGCGCTCGAGTTCCAGCAGGTCGTCGACAAGCTGTTCTCCCTCGGCGGCTTCCGGGGCGAGAAGAAGGTCAACCCCATCCAGCTCGCCCGCCGCTTCCGCGAGATGGCCGGCTTCTCGACCGAGGAGATCGACGAGATCGCCGTCATCGCCGAGACCGCGATGAACGAGGTGCTCGCCGCCAAGGGCGTGGCCTACAACTGATGGCGAAGGTCACGGTCGAGCCCGAGCAGTTCACGATGGTGCTCTTCGACGCAGGCC
>JBKOZX010000073.1:0-3073 GCA_046726115.1 Actinomycetota bacterium
GCGGGATCTCCGTGAACGCCACCGCGTGGCCGTCGCGCGCAGCGTTGCGCCGGATCTCCTCGCCGGCGAGCTGCGAGTCCCACAGCTGGATGATCGGCAACGGGATCAGCCGCCCCTTCGAGCCTCCGCACCACTCGTCGAACATCCAGTCGTTGTACGCCTTCACGCAGAGGTCGGCGAGCTCCATGTCCTTGGCTTCCATGAACGTCTGACCGCAGAAGCGCGGGAAGGTCGGGAAGCTCAGACTCGCCTCGACCCAGTTGACGTCCATGTCCTCGAGGCGCGCCGTCGGGTCGTAACACCCGGGCCGCATCTCCTCGTACGTGATGGCGGTGATCTTGACCTCGTCGCGGTCGAAGCCGACGGCCGCGCTCAGTCGCGTCTGCGGGATCTTCTTCTCCTCGTAGTGCCACCAGTCGCAGGGATTGCCCTCGCCCTTCTCGTACGAGAAGTTGCCGCCGACGAACGTCATCTCCCCCAGCGGGGCGCGCACGACGTGCGGGCCGACGTCGAGGTACTTCTTCGGCAGCCGCGACTGCCACACGTCGGCGGGCTCGACGACGTGGTCGTCGACGGACACGATCTTCGGGATCTCCATGCGACCGAGCATAGACCTGACGATCCGTCAGATCGAAGGGCGGATCAGTACGCGGGCCGGCGCGTCAGGATCTGGTCGATCACGAAGCCGCCGGCGCCGACGACGACGGCGCCGACGACGACGATGAGCGTGGTGTTGGCGAGGCTGCGCGCGATGACGTCCCACGCGGCATTGAAACCGTCGCGGGCGACGAACGGGTCGAGGATCCGACCGACGAGGGTCTTGGCCAGCGCCATCAGCCCCAGCAGGACCAGTGACGCACCCGCGACCACCGTGCCCGCGATGCCCACCGTGCGCCATCGGCGTTGTGACACCGCGACGGCGAGGGCAAGGAGCACGAGCACGACGAGCGGTGTGAGCAGCGCGACGCGCCGGGCGCCGTCGACCGCGCCCCAGAGCACCGGAACCTCGCTCCGGCGGGCGACGACGATCGGTGGCACGTCCGATCCCCGCGGCAGCGACCTCGCGACTTGAGCGTTCTGTGTGCGAGCGAGATCGACCGCGGGCCCGACATCGAGCCTGATCGTGTCTTCGTCCGACGTGAGCTGGTCGTGCACGTCGCCGAGGGCTCCTTTGAAGAGCGTGCGGTACTGGGGTGTCCCGAGCGCGCCCGCGATCCCTGCCTTGACCGTGGGTGCGCTCCCGCCCAACGACTGCCTGCTCTCGACCTGTGTGACGATCTCGTCGGCGAGCGCCTGCCGGATGACCTCGCGCTCCAGGAGGTTGTCGGACAGGTTGGTGAACCGCTCGCGGTCGAGCAGCACCTGCTGTGCCCACAGCCCGACGAGCGCGAACGGGAGGAGCAGTCCGGCGGCGACGAACAGCAGCGTGACGAGCGCGCCGCGACTCACCGCTTCCCCGCGTCGCGGGGTAGCGGGCGGTGACGCGTCACGCCGTGCGCGTCCTGCGCAGGACGAATGCCAGGCGCATGAGGATCACGCCCCGGAGCACCAGCGCGATGCCGATCACCAAGGCGATCACGAGGATCGTGATTTCGGGCCATGCAACCGTGATCGCGGCGGCGACGACGGCGGTGATCCCCTTGGCGACGAAATGGCCGGTCTGCGGGCGCTCGCCGCGGTGCTGATACGCGTACCACAGCGTGATCGCCGCGTAGACGAGCAGCCACGCGGCGAGCAACAGGGCGAGCACGAGCGCGGTCGCCGCCGGCCACGCGAGCACCACGACGCCCGCGATCACGTCGACGATGCCGCGGAACAGGAGCAGGCCCCATCCAGGGCTGTGACGCTCTGCGAACGCCCAGCCGAGCTCCATCGCGCCGGCGAAGAGGAGGAAGACGCCCAGGATGATCACGAGCGCGAGGACGGTCGCGCCCGGCCAGACGAGCGTGAGGACTCCGGCCAAGAACCATGCGATGCCCGCTGCGAGCACCCATCCCCACCTCCGACCGAGCTCGGTGGTCACTTGGGCGGCGGTGGGGCCTGGTGTCTCGGTGCTCATCGTGACTCCCTGCGGTCGCGGCTGTGATCGGGAACCTACCCCGGCGCCGCCGGCGCGACGAGAGGCCACGGGCGCTCTCGTTCGGCGGTGAGCGCGAGGTCGAGCAGGAGCGGCTCCTCGTGGTGCCGGCCGAGCACCTGCAGGCCGACGGGAAGCCCGCGGCTCGTCCCGATCGGGATCGACACCGCAGGGCTGCCGAACACGTTCGCCGGGATCGTGAGCGCGCCGTTGTTGCCGAGCTCCGCTGGCTGGTCACCGACCGTCGTGGGCAGCGGTCCTTCGGCTGCGAACGCGATGTCGGGGTTCGTCGCGGTGATCACGAAGTCGACCTCGTCGAAGAGGTCGGCCATCGCCTCGTTCATAGCCGTGCGCCGGTTCTCGATGCGGGCCCGAGCCTCGAGGTTGTACACCTCCGTGGCGATCTTGAGCCCGAAGCCGATCTCGAGCGTGAGGTCGGGCTCGCAGTCGGGATAGCGATCGCCGAGGATCGCGAGCACCTCGGACAGTCCCGACAGCGCCCACTCGTACCCGAGCTCGGGCAGCTTCACCGGCACGTCGACGAGCTCGAGGCCGGCGTCGCGCGCCAGCGCCTCACCGTGGGCGACGACCATCTCGGCGAGCTCGGGGTGCACGACGGCGATGCCGAGGTCGGGGGCGATGACGGCGCGCTTGCCGCGCACGTCGCGCGTCCCGAGGCCGGTCTCCCAGCCGTCGACGCGCGTGAGGCTGTACGGATCGCGGTGGTCGAAGCCGTTCGTGGTGTCGACGAACCGCGCCGTGTCCCGCACCGAGCGGCTCACGCACCCGAGCACCGCCGTCAGTGAACCGACGCACATGTCGGGTCCCTTCGGGATGCGGCCGTACGTGCACTTCAGGCCGAACAGTCCCGTGAAGCCGGCCGGGATGCGGATCGAGCCGCCACCGTCGCCGCCCGTCCCGAGGGTAACGAGGCCACCGGCGACCGCGGATGCGCCGCCGCCCGTCGAGCCGCCGGGCGTGTGCGCGAGCCGCCAC
>JBKOZX010000074.1:0-6910 GCA_046726115.1 Actinomycetota bacterium
GCGTTGCGCGCGATGGTGCCGGACATACGCGAGCGCGACTGCTACGTGTGCGGACCACCGGGGCTCATCGACGCGGTCTGCCGCCGCCTCGCGCTCCTCGGCGTGCCGAAGTCACAAGTGCACTTCGAGCGATTCGAGTTCTGAGCGATGCCGATGAGCAAGACCCGTGTGGTGTCCATCGTCGTCGCAACGGTGGGCGTGCTGGGCCTGCTCGCCAGCTTCCACACCAGCGCCGGTACGTCGACCCGCACCGCCGGCTCCGCAGTGACGGGTACCGCGCCGCCGGCGAC
The DNA here is from genome assembly GCA_046726115.1 of Actinomycetota bacterium. GTDB lineage: Bacteria > Actinomycetota > Acidimicrobiia > IMCC26256 > JACDBD01 > JALZAA01. The sequence continues at coordinate 291 of JBKOZX010000074.1, forward strand.
GACCGCGCCGCCGCCGCGAGGAAGCACACCGACAACGGGTGCCCCGCCGCCGCCGACAACCAACACCGGCAATCAGAGCGTCGAAGGCGACTCGATCTCGACCCGGTACGGCGACGTGCAGGTGCGTCTCGTCGTAGCCGGTGGGCGCGTGGTCGACGTACAGGCCGTGCAGCTTCCGAGCGACCGAGCCCGCTCGCAGGCCATCAGCAGCGACGCCGGACCGCTACTGCGGCAGGAGGCACTCCGCGCCCAGAGCGCCCGCATCAACACCGTGTCGGGCGCCACCTACACCAGCGACGGGTACGCGCAGTCGCTGCAGTCGGCGCTCGACCGCGCCGGCATCACGGCCTGAGCCGTGCGCCGGGTCGAGGAGCTCTGGGGCACAGCGATCGGCGTCGACGTTGTCGACGATGTCGACTCCGACGCAGTCGACGGGCTGTACCGGTGGTTCGAGCGGGTCGACGAGCTGTTCAGCACCTGGCGCGACGGCAGCGAGATCAGCCGCATCGGACGCGGCGAGCTCGCCGCGAGGGACGCGAGTCCGGAGGTCGTGACGGTGCTCGCACTGTGCGACGAGGTGCGCGAGCTGAGCGGCGGCGCGTTCGACATCACGTTCGGTGCTCGCGCCTCGATCGAGCCGCGGCCGGGGGTGGGACCACTGGATCCCTCGGGGCTCGTGAAGGGTTGGGCGGTCGAACGAGCCGCGAGCATGCTCTTCGACGCGGGCGCCCGCCGCTTCTGCATCAACGCAGGCGGTGACGTGGCGGTCCGGGGACGACCGTCATCCGGCGACGCGTGGCGGATCGGCATCCAGCACCCCTGGGAGCGCGACAAGCTCGCAGCCGTGGTCTCCCTGGTCGACGGTGCGGTCGCGACCTCCGGTTGCTACGAACGGGGCGACCACGTCGTCGATCCCCGCACCGGGATGCCCGCGCACGGTCTCGCGTCCGTAACCGTGGTCGGATCCGATCTCGCAATGGCCGACGCCTACGCGACCGCGGCCGTCGCCATGGGCCCGGAGGGCATGACGTGGCTTGCGGAGCGACCGGGGGTTGAGGCGATGGGCGTCTCCGACGCGCAGCGCGTCGTGTCGACATGGGGCTTTGACCGCTATCGGGCATCGTGAGACCGGATAGGTTGCCGCCCGGGGGTGGACAACAGAGCTCCAGAGTCGGCGAGAGGAGCGGACGACGGGCAGCGACCAACTCCCTCCTCTCGACCCCTCCGTGCCCGTGCTGCTGGTGCACGGACAACCGGGCTCTTCCGCCGACTTCGCGCCGCTCCTGGAGCTGTTGCGCCCGACCCGGACGGTCCTCGTCCCGGACCGTCCGGGGTGGGGAGACTCGCGCGAGCCGGCGGGCGGGTTCGCGTCCAACGCGACCGCCATGGTCCGGGTGCTCGACGAGGCGAACGTCGAGCGGGCCCTGGTCATCGGCTACAGCTGGGGCGGAGGCGTCGCGCTCGCGCTCGCCGAGGACCATCCGGAGCGCGTCGCCGGGCTCGTGCTCGTGAGCTCGGTGGGCCCGCACTCGGTTGGCTGGATCGATCGACTGCCGCTCCTGCCCGGGATCGGCACCGCGCTCACGACCGGTGGCTTCGTGACCGTTCGAGCCGGTCTGCTGCTCGTGGGCGTCGTCGAACAGGTGCGGCGCGGGAAGGAGTCCGCGAGCCATTCGTGGGTGCACGCGCTCTCGCGCAGCGTCGAAGGTCGTCACGGGATCACCAGCTTCCAGATCGAACAGCGGGCGCTGTTCGACGAGCTCGACGCGGTCATCGCCCGCGTGGGACAGATCCGAGCCCCGACGATCGTCGTGACCGGCGACCGCGACCGCGTCGTCCCGCCCGCGACGGCGGCGGCGCTCACCGAGGCGATCCCGGGAGCGCGCCGGCGCGTCGTGACGGGTGCCGGTCATCCCCTCCCCGTCTTCGCACCCGAAGAAGTCGTGCTGGCCGTGGCCGACATCGAGTGGTCGCTTGCGGCGGGATAAGGAGCTCGCATCACCATGAGCACCCGGCGTGGCCGGCGCAGCGCGCGGCAGCGTGGCGCGGCGAGGGGTACGTCGTCCACTTCATCACGCCCCCGAGCTGAGAGCGTTCGCTCCGTAGACTGCCGAGCCATGTTCTGGCTTGCCGTCGTCCTGGTGCTCGGACTCGTGGTGCTGGGTCTGTATTGGTTGAGTGACCACATCGGCGGCCGCGTTGTCATTGCCGCCGTTGGAGCGTTCATCGCTCTCGCCGTCGCCGGTGTCGTCCTCTTCGTACACGTGAACAGCGGCGGCAACGGCAGCCGTGTGCCGAGTCCTGTTGCCACCGCGGCGAGCACGACGACGACCGCGACCACGACAGCACCCACGACCGCGCCCGCCGCCCGTCCGCCTCAACAGATCCGAGTCGAGGTGGTCAACGCGGCGCGGGTACCGAAGGCCGCTGCAACCAAGGCGGATGCGCTCAAGGCGCTCGGCTACGTCGTCGTCGGGACTGGCAACGCGACCACGCAGCACGGGAGCACAGCAGCGTGCAAGGCCGGATTCGATCGCGAAGCCGCGAAGCTGGCCCAGGACGCAGGCCCCGGCACGGCCGTCGCCGCGTTCCCGAACTCGCCGCCGAAGGGCTCGACAGACGCCGATTGCGTGGTCGTTCTCGGCCAGTGACGGCGCTGCCGGGGGAGCGGGATCATCTGCACCGCCGTCGCCCGGCGGTACTGGCGCCCGGCTTGGAGGGCTTACGATCCGCGACGGCGCCGCAATCGCCAGCGAGTTTGCAAGGAGTCCGATGATGGAGATCTTCAAGGAGTTCACGTTCGAGGCCGCGCACCGTCTCCCGAACGTGCCTCCGGGTCACAAGTGCGCCCGTCTCCACGGACACTCGTTCCGGGTGCGAGTCCACATCGAGGGGCCGGTCGAGCAGGAAACCGGTTGGGTTCGCGACTTCGCCGATCTGACGTGTGCGATGCAACCAGTCCTCGAATGCCTGGACCACTACTACCTGAACGAAGTCTCCGGGCTCGAGAATCCGACGAGTGAGCTCCTGGCGCGGTGGATCTGGGATCGGGTGGCGCCTTCCCTTCCCGAGCTGTCCCAAGTCGTCGTCCACGAGACCTGCACCTCGGGGTGCGCCTATCGAGGTGATGCATGAGTTCGCCGAACGGGGCGCCGAGCCACGACGGCGTCGCGGTCTTGGCGAGCGGTGGCGTCGACAGCGCCGTGCTGATGGGGGAGTTCCTCGGGCAAGGCCGAGTCGTGCAGCCGATCTACATCCGGTTCGGTCTCGCGTGGGAGGAGACCGAGGAGACTCACCTACAGCGCTTCCTCGACACACTTCCGGGTGCCGGGCTTCGGTCTCTCGTCACCCTCGACCTCCCGGTCGCCGACACGTATGGCTCTCATTGGAGCCTGTCCGCCGACAACGTCCCCGATGCGGACACCCCCGACGATGCCGTCTACCTACCGGGGAGGAACTTGCTCCTCTTGGCGAAGTCATCGATCTGGTGTGCACTCCACGGCTATCCGACGATCGCCCTCGGCACCTTGAAGGGGAATCCCTTCGCCGACAGCAGCCGCGAGTTCTTCGGCGACGTCGAATCTCTCGTGCAGACCGCTGTGGATCATCGACTCGAAATCGCGACGCCGTTCTCCGAGCTCGACAAGGCCGAGGTCCTGGAACGCGGTCGGCACCTCCAACTCCAGCACACGTTCTCGTGCATCGATCCGACCGCGGGGGTCCATTGCGGGCGATGCAACAAGTGTGCGGAGCGTCAACGCGCCTTCGCGGAGGCCTCCATCGACGACGTCACGACCTATGCGAATCGCTGAGGAACTCGGGGATCATCCTGATGCACCGCACCTACATCGCTCCGATCTCCTTCGGCCTGGGAGATCTGATCGTGTCGTTGCCTGCGATCCAGGCGTTGATCACGGCGAATCAGCCCGGGGAGACGTGGCTGGTGGCGCGCGCTGCCGGTCAGGCCGCGCTGGCGGATCGCATCGCCGGACTCGGCGGCTGCGTGCCCGAGGACACCTTCGATCCTGCCCGAGTGGATGGTCGCTTCGTCGATCTCCGTGATCACCCGCTGCAACGCGAATACTGGTGGGGATCACCCGAGTTCGACCGAACCGTCGGGGCTCTCTCGATCAACGAGATCCTGGCGCGCATCTGCACAGACTTCGGGATCCCTGCCGATTACTCACAGCCGGTCCCGCTGCTCGCTCGGCGCACACGACCAGAAGTCCGCGACGCAGTCCTCCTCGTGTCCGAGAGCGATGGCACGAAACGGTGGCCCCCCGAACGCTGGGCCGACCTGGCCCAAAGGATCCGAGACGGTGGCAACGACGTCTGCATGGTCACCCGTGACGAAGCCGTTGCCGAGATGTCCGACACCGGGATCGACGCCATCCGAGCTCCGACCCCAGGCGACGCGGTCGACGTGCTCACGTCGTGTCGCGCCGTGGTCGGCATCGACACCGGATTGACGCATATCGCCGTCCAGCAAGGAACGCCGACCGTCGGGATCTATCGGGACCGGCCGGTCTACTTCCGGCCGTGGCCCCACTGTCGGGCGGTCGTGGGCGATCGCTGCGACGAATCGTGCGAGTCGATCGAACTGGCATACGCCTACAACGCCCGGGTCAGCTCGCCCGAGGCCGCGTGGCAGCCGCGGAGCTGCCCGGTCGGAGCACGCTGCCTCGAGAAGGTCCGTCCCGCGGACGTGATGGACGCGCTCCGGGAACTGCTGTGACCGAGGTGGACTCGCATCCCGAGAGCCGGGTTCGGAATTCGCAACCCGCCGGTATCGGAAGAGTGGTCGACCTCGGCGATGCGTGCGCGTGGAACAACCTCGGTCGAAACATCGTGTTCGCTTCGCGCGCGTTCGAGCCGTGCGCGGTCTTCGACCAGACACAGTTTCCCGATGACGACGAGCCGTCTCAATACGATCTCGATGTTCACGCGATCCTCGACGTCCCGGCTGCCGGCGTCGTCGTTGTGCTGAACCACCTCGGGCTGCTCCGGGCGTTCCGACGAGCTGAGATCGACATGCCGGGTGCGATCCGCCGAATCGAGCCCGTGTGGAACGCCACCTTCGCGGAGGACATGGAGCGCGTCGTGGCCCTTGGAGACCGCCTCATCGGATCGCGACCGCGGGAGCAGCACGCGGGAGGCGTGCTGGTGTCCGAGCCCATCACCGCGACACTCGACGCGCGGCTGGACGCGCGCGTCGAACTGGAGGCGTGGGGCATGGTCACGGCGCTCGGCACCGCGCAGGCCGGCGGACGGGACTGCGTCGCCGTCGGCGGCAACGGCCGCGTCGGCCTCGTCCCGGTCGATCGCGGTGGTGTCGGCCGACCTCGCTGGGAAGTGGGCGTCGATTTCGAACCAGCCTCGTTCGTCCGGGACCGACAGCTGCTCTGGGTTGCCGGCTCCGAGCTCGGTGCAGCCGGGATCGGTGACTACGACTGGGAGAAGCTGCGAGGCGGTGGGTTCGCCGCTCTGGACCTCACCGACGGGAACACCGTCGTGCGGGGCCGCTTCACGCACGACCTCGCATGGGGAAACGGGGGCACCGCGGTGGTGATCGCCGGCGGGCTGGTCTGCGGGATCGGCCGGGCGGGCGAGGTGGACGTCTACAGCACCGCGGGCGGCGAACTTCGGATGCGCACGGCTGCCTTTGGCGCTGATTCGCTCGGCATCGCGCACGCCGCGGTCGTGGGCGACCGCATTCTCTACGGCTTCAATCGCGGCGGGTACCGGCTCCACACCGTCGCGCTCTCGACGATCGCCGCCTGAGCCGCTCGGTTACTGCCCGTACAGCTTCAGGCTCTGATACGGAACGAAGCGCCTCGTACCTTCGCGAACGTCTCCGATGAGGCCGTCGATCGCTTGCTGGAGGTCCGCCAGCTGGCGGTACAAGACCGGCAGGCGTGCGGCGTAGAGATCGGCGTCCGATGCCTTCTCGCCGGCGGCGCGTTCGGTGTGGTGGATCCGGATCACGAGCACGGAGAGTCGATCGAACGCCATCGCAGGACTCTCCGTGGCGAGCGGGGCCGAAGCGGTTTGCGTGACCGCGCCATCGATGGCCGCGTCGATCTCTTCGACGATGTGATGCCTTCCCGCGTTGAGTTGGTCGATCGCTCGCTTCGCCCTCGCGACGGCTGCTGCGTCAGCCTCGCGACCTCGTGCTGTGTCTTCCAAGTTCCATTGATCGAGGTTGCTGCGGAGCAGATCGAGGAGGAGCCCGACGAGGCGTCGTGTTGATCGGTGCGCCGGGTCGCGCAGGGCGCGTCGGAACTCGGCCGCCACGCGGTCGCTCGGCGGGAGATCATCGTCCGAAGATGAGGCCGCGGGTCTCACGATCGTCCGTCGAGGTAATGCAAGACCGACCGCGCCGCCAACGAACCTTGCCCCAAGGCGGCTGCGACACGCGGGTAGGCGCCTGAGACGACGTCACCCACGGCGAAGACCCCGGCCCGGGACGCGCGCAGCTCCCGATCGACGACAACGGCTCCCGACCGATCGAGCTCGAGCTGCCCTTCGAACAGCTGCGTGTTCGGTGCGCGGGCGATCTTGACGACCAACCCCTGCACTGCGACCTCTTGCCGTTCGCCGGTCGACGGTCGCACGAGGAC
>JBKOZX010000075.1:0-4879 GCA_046726115.1 Actinomycetota bacterium
CCGCGATCGACGGCCAGCGGCCGGTCGGGTGGGGTTGCGTGAAGAGGCGCGCGCGAGCACGGCGCACCGTGCGGGGCGCGGACCGGCACGCGTCGCGGACCCGGTCGAAGGCGTAGACCCGGTCGACCGCCGCCACCGGCCCCTCGATGATCTCGGTGACGGTCGGCACGACGACAAGCCCGCTCACGGCTGCGACCTCGTACGCGTCTGCGGACACGGCGCCTCCCTCTCGATGCACGTTGGCGCGCAGTCTGAAGGCCGCGCCTGGGGCCAACCTGAGAGATACCTGGGTCGGCTCGTAGACGTCTTGGCGTCCCCTTTCGACCCCGCGAACGGCGTGGTGCAACGATGTCCGCCCGACCGGGCTCGAGCAAGACGAAGAAGGGCCATCGTGCTGCAACGCCTCGCCGCGTGGTGCTATCGACGTCGCCGCCGCGTCCTGCTGCTCTGGGTCGTCGGCCTCGTGAGCGCGTCGTTGATCGGCGGGGCCATCGGCAGCTCCTTCGCGCAGAGCTTCTCGCTCCCGGGGACCGAGTCACAGCGCGCGGCCGACCTGCTCCGGGCGCGCTTCCCGGCCCGGGCCGGTGACGAAGGGCAGATCGTCTTCGCGGACAGCGCTGGTGTGCGCGATCCCGCCGTTCAAGCTCGCATGCAGGCCATGTTCGCCGAGGTCGCCAGGGTCTCCGGTGTGACCAGCGTCAGCAGCCCGTACGAGTCTGCGGGTGCGCCGCAGATCGCGGAGAACGGCAAGGTCGGTTACGCGACCGTGCAGCTCGCCAAGCGCGCGTTCGCCGTCTCCGACCAGACCAAGCAGGACATCCGCCGCCTCGCCGACCAGACGCGCGGCGCAGGCCTTCGGGTCGACCTGGGCGGTCGCATGTTCCAGGAGCAGCCCGGGCTCGGGCCGACCGAGCTCGTCGGCGTCCTCGCCGCGATCGTCATCCTCCTCGTCGTGTTCGGGTCGGTGCTTGCGATGGGTCTCCCGATCGTGACCGCCTTGTTCGGGATCGGCATCGGCCTCGCCTTCGTGCAGCTCGTCAGCCACACGGTCTCGACGCCCGATTTCGCGACGCAGCTCGCCGCGATGCTCGGCATCGGCGTCGGGATCGACTACGCGCTGTTCATCGTCACGCGCTACCGCCAGGGTCTGCACCAAGGTCTCGACCCGCAGACCGCGGTCGTGCGCGCGATCGACACCGCCGGACGAGCCGTGGTCTTCGCCGGCTGCACGGTCGTCATCTCGATCCTCGGGTTGTTCCTGATGGGCGTCGAGTTCGTCCGCGGGCTCGCCATCGGCGCCTCGATCACGGTCGCGCTCGTAATGCTCGTCTCGATCACCCTGCTGCCCGCGCTGCTCGGCTTCGCCGGACACACGATCGACAAGCTCTCGGTCCCCGGTCGCCGGACCGACGAAGGCCCTACGCGCACGAGCGTCTGGTTCCGCTGGAGCCGTGTCGTGCAGCGGCGTCCGTGGCCCGCGTTCATCGGTGGGTTCGCGCTCCTCGTGGTGCTTGCCGTCCCGCTGTTCTCGATCCGCCTCGGGTTCCCGGACACGGGGAGCAGCCCGCCGTCGGACACCACGCGCCGCGCCTACGACCTCATCGCCCAGGGCTTCGGGCCCGGCGCCAACGGGCCGCTCGTCCTCGCGGCCGAGTACCCGAAGGGGACCGACCCCGCGGTGCTGGACCGGCTGGCCGCCGCCGCCCGCGCGACGCCAGGAGTCGCCGCGGCCACGCCTCCGATCGCCAACCCGGCCGGCGACGCCGCCGTGATCCGGGTCATCCCCACGACGTCACCCCAGTCCGACCGGACGACGTCGCTCGTGAACGACATCCGCGACCACGTGGTCCCTCGCGCCGTGCGCAGCACCGATGTCGCCGTTCATGTCGGCGGCTTCACCGCGTCGGGCATCGACATCTCCGAGCGGCTCGCGTCGCGCCTGCCGCTGTTCATCGGCGCAGTGCTCGCGCTGAGCTTCCTGTTGCTGCTGGCGGTGTTCCGCAGCGTCCTCGTCCCGCTGAAGGCCGTGATCATGAACCTGCTGTCGATCGGCGCCGCCTACGGCGTCATCGTCGCCGTGTTCCAGTGGGGCTGGCTCGGCGACATCATCGGCATCAACAAAGCCGGCCCCGTCGCGCCGTTCATCCCCATGATGATGTTTGCCATCGTGTTCGGGCTCTCGATGGACTACGAGGTGTTCCTCCTCTCACGGATACGCGAGGAGTACGACCGCACACACGACAACGCCCTCGCCGTCGCCGACGGCTTGGCCGCGACCGCCCGGGTCATCACCGCCGCCGCGTTGATCATGGTCACCGTGTTCGGGAGCTTCGTGCTCGGTGACGACCCCAACATCAAGATCTTCGGCCTCGGTCTCGCCGCCGCCGTGTTCATCGACGCCACCATCGTGCGCATCGTGCTCGTGCCCGCAACGATGGAGCTGCTCGGGGACCGCAACTGGTGGTTCCCGCGCTGGCTCGACCGCATCACGCCCCGGCTTCACGTCGAGCCCGCGCCCCACCCCGATGACGAGCTGCCCGAGCTCGCCGAGGAGCCCGCCGGCGTCGGAACCCGTTAGCCCGCCACCGCCGCGTGCGCGTCGACGGCCTCCAGGTGACGCTGCTTCTCGGTCTCGGGGAGGAACGACGCGACGAACGAGTTGCGCGCCACCTGGATCATCTCGTCCGCGGTCAGGTTCAGCGCCTGTGCGGTCGCGATGTAGTTGTCGGCGACGTACCCGCCGAAGTAGGCGGGGTCGTCGGAGTTGATCGTGACCAGCAGGCCGCGCTCGAACATCTCCCGAAAATTGTGCTGTCGTAACTCGGGGAAGACACGGAGCTTGACGTTCGAGAGCGGGCACACCGTCAGCGGCATCTGCTCCGTGACCAACCGCTCCACGAGGCGATCGTCCTCGGTGCACCGCACGCCATGATCGACGCGCCGCACGTGGAGCAGATCGAGCGCCTGCCTGATGTACTCGGGCGGGCCCTCCTCGCCGGCGTGCGCAACGGTGAGGAATCCTTCGGCCCGCGCTCGGTCGAAGACGTCGCGGAACTTCTCGGGCGGATTACCGACCTCCGCGGAGTCCAGGCCGACCGCGATGATCGACTCTCGGTACGGCAGCGCAGCCTCCAACATCGCCATCGCCGCATCCGCGCTGAGATGGCGCAGGAAACACATGATCAGATGCGACGTCAGGCCGAGGTTCCGGCGGCCGTCCTCGAGCGCACGCGTGATTCCGGCGACGACGGTGTCGAGCGCGACACCGCGATCGGTGTGGGTCTGCGGATCGAAGAAGATCTCGGCGTGCCGTACCCCCTGCATCGCGGCGCGCAGGAGGTACGTCCACGTCAGGTCGTAGAAGTCGCGCTCCGTCACGAGCACGCTGCAGGCCGCGTAGTAGATATCGAGGAAGGCCTGGAGGTCGTCGAAGACGTACGCCTGTCGGAGGGCCGCTTCGTCTTCGTACGGGAGGTCGACGCGGTTGCGTCGTGCCATAGCGAACGCAAGCTCGGGCTCGAGCGTCCCCTCGATGTGCAGGTGCAGCTCGGCCTTTGGGAGATCGGTGAGCAGATCCTCCATCGAGGCGTCAGCCGCCGGCCATGGCGGCCGCCCGCTTCGCCATCTCGTCGGGCGGGACGTCCTCGACGTGCGTCGAGACGTTCCACCGGTGCCCGAACGGGTCCTCGAACTGACCCGAGCGGTCTCCGTAGAACTGGTTCTCGACGGGACGGAGCGACATCGCGCCCGCCTTGACCGCGGTGTCGAAGGTGGTGTCGACGTCGTCGACGTACACACCGATCGTGACGGGCGTCCCGCCGATCGTCTTGGGCCCGAGGTACCCCATGTCGGGGTGCTCGTCGGCCAGCATGATCACCGCGTCCCCGACCTGCAGCTCGGCGTGACCGACCTTGCCCTCGGGCCCGCCCATGCGCATGCGCTCGGTCGCGCCGAGGACCTGCTTATAGAAGTCGATGGCCTGGGCCGCGCCGTCGACGATCAGGTACGGGCTCACGCGGGGGTATCCGTCGGGGATCGGCTTCACCGAAGGGCTCATGTTCCCTCTCCTCTGACTCTGACGAACGTGTGTTCGAACACTACCGACGGCCCGGGCGGCTCGCAAGGTGCGACGCGGCCTACTCGGGCTCCCCGCTCGCGCGCTGCTCGACCTCGTGCGCGAGCTGTCTCCCGATGGGATGCTCCGCCTCCTCGGCGAGTTGACCGACGAGGCCCGCTGTCCGCGCGATGAGCACGAAGCCGCGGACGCTGCCCGGCGGGACGCCGACGTCTGCGAGCGCGGCGCCCGCCGCACCGGCGCCGTTGATCGGCAAGTGCTTGCCGGTCGACTCCTCGTGCACGTCCGCGACCCGCTCGAGGAGCCGGAGGTGGGGACCGAGCGCGTCTTCCTCCGCCGCCAGCGCGTAGAGACGCGGCACGCGCGGATCCTCGGTGCGGTGGACGGGATGGCCGAGCCCCGGGACCCGCGCACCGGCTCGGCGACGCTCGTCGACCGCGATCTCCGCGATGCGCCGAAGAGACGCGTCGTCGGTCCCCTGCTCCTCGTGCTCGCGCAACGCGTCGGCGAGGAAGTGCGCGGTGTCGCCGGCCGGGCCGAGGAAGACGCTGCCCGCGCCGAGCAGGCCCGCCGCCACCGCGCCTTGGATGGCCTCGGGTGCCCCGGTGTACGTCAAGCGCGCCGCCAGCGCGCTCGGGGTGAGCCCGTGGTCGGCGAGCGACACGAGCGCGGCGTCCACGATCCTGCGCTCCCCGGTCGTCGCCTCGCGCCGGGTGACGAGAAGGAACGCCAGCTCGGTCAGCGTGAGCCGGCCCATGATCTCGCCGGGCAGGTCGCGCCCGGCGACCGTGATCCGGTCCGGCG
>JBKOZX010000076.1:0-6612 GCA_046726115.1 Actinomycetota bacterium
GTCGAGTACTCGCGCGTGTTCCGGTACGACACCGCCGGTCGCGGCGTGAAACAGACGATGAGCCGAACGCTGTTGCCGCAGGCCGTCGACGCCGGCGCGACCGTGATCCCGGACTGCCGTGTCCATCGCCTGCTCCGCCGGGACGGGCGCGTGATCGGCGTGCGCTGCCAGCGCATGGTCGACGGTCGCGTCGAGGACCTCACGATCCGGGCCGACCACGTCTTCGTGTGCGGCGGCGCCATCCAGACTCCGGCGATCCTGCACCGCAGCGGCATCCGCGGCCGCATCGGCACCGGGCTCAAAGTGCACCCGATGATCAAGATCGCGGCGCGGTTCCAGCATCCGATCGACCACGGCGGCGTGCCGATGCAGGTCGTCACCGAGTTCGGGCCGAACCTCTCCATCGGGGGGTCGGCAAGCCGTCGCGGGCAGGTCGCCATGGCGCTGGCTGAGGCGTCCGACAACATCAAGGACGCGCTCGCCGACTGGGAGCGAGTCAGCATCTATTACGCCGCGATCCGCGCCGAGGGCAGCGGGCGTGTCATCGGCGTGCCCGGGCTGCGGGCGCCGATCGTCACGTACCGCCTCACCGAGGGCGACATGAGCCGGCTCGCCCGCGGGCTCGTGCACCTGGGCGAGGTGCTGCTCGCGTCCGGCGCGACCGAGCTGTACCCGTCGGTCGCCGACGGGCCCGTCGTGCGCCGCCATGACGGGCTCGGCGCGTGGTGGGACGCCGTCACGCGCAGCCGCGCCAGCCTCATGACCGTGCACCTCACGTCGAGCGTGCGGATGGGCGAGGACCGCGCGCGCACCGGAGCCGACAGCTTCGGACGCGTGTGGGGCTACGAGAACCTGCGGGTCAACGACGCGTCGCTCGTGCCGGACGCGCCAGGCGTGAACCCGCAAGGCACGATCATGGCGATCGCCGCCCGCAACACCGACCAGTTCCTCGCCGACACCTGACCGCCTGCGTCGTTACGACGCGTCGCGCGGCTGCGCCTTCGCAATCGATCGCCTGACCTTCAGCAGATCCCGGAACGTCGACAGCGCCCCGGTGACGGCGACGTTCGTGAACGTTCCGCCGGCGATGTCCTGCCAGTCGTCGATCGGGATTGTGTCGATCCGGTACCCGCGCCGGACGGCCAGCGCCAGGATCTCGATGTCGAAGCCCCAGCCGAGAATCGTCTGCCGGTCGAACAGGTCGTCGACGACGGGAGCCCGGAACGCCTTGAACCCGCATTGCGTGTCGTGGATGTCGAGGTGCAGCAGGCGGCGGACGAGCCGGTTCCCGAAGTTCGAGATGAGCTTGCGCAGCCCGCGGTGGCTGCGCTGCAGGTCTCGCACGCCGATGATGACGTCGGCGTCCTCGCGCATCAGCTTGGCGACGGACTCCAGATGGTGCAGCGGTGTCGCGAGGTCGGCATCCATGAACAACCGGTAGCGACCCCGCGCCACCTGCATGCCGAGCTGGACGTCCCGTCCCTTGCCCTCGGGTGCGCCGGCGTCGACGACCCGAAACGTCTCGAACTCGCCCGCGGCGGCTCCGGCCAGCTCCGCGGTCCGGTCATGGCCACGCGCCACGACGACGAGCACCTCGACGGACCCGAGATCGTGGGCCCGAAGGTGATCGGACAGTGTGGCGAGCGAAACCCCAATCCGGCGCGCCTCGTTGTACGCCGGGATGACGATGCTCAGGTCGATCGGCGGCGAGCTCATGGGCGGGCTAGGAGCTCGCCGAGCCGAGCGACTTGACGAACAGCGCCACCGTCTGCTGGTCCCAGCTGTGCTGGAGATCCGCGTACCGCTCCAAGCGGCGCGCCGACGCACTGTCGGCGTCGACGAGGTGCTCCAGGATCATCACGTCGAGCTCGCGCGAGGAGAGGAGCACCTGGGGATCGACACCCTGGTCCTGCACCTCGGCCAGCCTCGGTAAATCGCCACGCGCCAGCGCCGCTTGGCCGTTCGGGTTGAGGCGCAGGCGTCCCGCCTCGAGGTACCCGAGGATCTCGGTCTTGAGCCGGTCCAGCTCGCGTTGCTCTGCGCGAGATAGGCCCTCGCCGCGGGCGACCTCGTGACTTCCCGCCGGCGCTTCGAGTGTCGCGTCGCCCTGCCGGAACAGGAGCGCGGCCCTGGCGTTGCGGCCGTTGTACCGGCGGGCGGGCCCGAACTGGCGCACCAACACCGGGTCGTGGGCGACGAACGGAATGCCCCGCCGCTGGAGCTCAGCGACCGCGGTGCCGCCGTACGGGTCCGCGAACGCGCCGTGGAACAGGTCATCGATGAGTAACGGGCCCTCCTTCTCGAGTGTCCCCATGTGACGTCCGAGATCCTTGGCCGCCGGGATCGCGTACTCCTGTGAGTTGGGCCCCAGCCCTTCGTCGGCGTGCGGAAGGTTGAGCACGGCAACGACGAGCGTCGCGACCGCGAACACGCCGACCAGCGACACCGAGAGGGTGGACACGCGGGAGCGTTGCGCAAGCCGGCGGCAGACCGTCACCGCGATCGCGATGAAGATGAAGGCGCCGAGCGGCCACAACCAGCGGAACGTGTGCGGCGTGATCTTGCCGAAGACGGTCACCGGCCCCCGCCCGGCGGTGACGAGCGCCACGAGCAGACCCAGGATCGCAGTCGCGATCGCCCACGACGCCACCCGATCCCGGCGCCGGCGCGCGACCCAGGCGCACCACGCGAGCGCAGCCGCCAGCACTCCCAGCGACACGAGCGCCCCCGCCAGCGGCGGAGCAACCCACCCCGACATGAAGTTGTTGCGCAGCGACGGGCGGAACCACCACGGCGGCAACGACAGGACGGTCGCCACGACCCGGGCGCCGTAGCCGTAGCCGATCGTCTTGGACGGGCTGCGCGCGCTGTCGACCAGCCGAGTGAGGTTGCCGGAGCTGTCGCTCGTGAACTGCTCGATGAGCGGCTGGATCCAGCACACGACGAGCACCACGCCGGCGAGGACACCGGGCCGGAGCGTGCGCGTGCGCCGTTCGGTCCCGCCGCCCGGCTCGTCGCGGCGCTCGCGCCGGAGCGCGATGACGAGGCCGACGATCCCCCACGCGCCGAGCACCGGCACCAGCAGCGCGTAGCTCAAGTGGTCCTGCATGACGAGGCTGCCGACGCCGGCGGCGAACGGCAGGGCGAGGAGATCCCCGCACGTCAACGACCAGATCAACACGAGGAAGAACAGGAACGGCAACATCGCGCTGTGCGGGTTCCAGGGCTCGAACAACAGCTCACTGCCCATGGCCCAACACAACGCGGCTGTCATCGCCATCGTCACGGTTCCGGCGAGTGCGCCACCGCGCCGGTAGGCGAAGACTGCGGTGCCGACGATGCACAGCGAGTTGATCAACGCCACACCGAACGCGACGCCCGCGCCGCTCTCGAAGAGACGCGCCGGAACCGCCAGCAGGTCGAAGTACAGCGGTCCGGGGTGATTGACCTGGGTCGTGAGGTTCAACGACGCCGACGACCACGTCCCGATCAGCGGCAGGTCGGTGTACGAGAACAGGTCACGCGCCCGGATGAGCTGCAGGGCGTTGTCCTCGGTCGGGATCCATCCGGTGTAGATCGCGCGACCGGCTGCGACCGCGACCGGGACGATCGCGACGACGATCGACGCGACGAACAGCCGGAACGCGACCCGCGACTCGCGCGGCACGGGCGGCTGCTCGTCACCATCGGCGTTCTGAATCTCCGTGCGCTCCGCGGTGTCGTCGACGCTCGTCCCGCGCGTCGGGGTCGGGCTCACGTGTCGCCTACGGCCTGCCGGGGGCCCACGAACACGGCGGCCGGCAACCCGTGGTCCCTCATGCGCACCACTCGCCGCCGCGCCGGCTCCGGCACCCTCGTGTTCAGGCCGAGCCCGAAGAGATTTTCGTCGATCGCGGGTACGAGATCGGAAAGCTTGTCTCGGTTCAGCTCATCGATCAGCTGCGCTCGGAGCCGGGCGTACTCCGTCCGCTGCTTGGGGGTCCGCGGATCGTGAACCGCGACCTCACGGACGTCCGGCTTCGCACGCCAGGTCGCGATGTCCTCGGGACCGATCGCCAGATGCACGATGCCGGTCGCATCGCGTGAAGGCAACACGCGGTAGCGCGTCGCTCCGGGCCCGTATCCCTCGATCACGCCGACGTCGAAGCCCCGCCGCTCGAGCTCGTTCACGAGCCCATAGCCCATCGCGCCGATGTCGACCGGGTCGCGGAGCGTCACGAGGTACCGCCCGTCGCGACCGCCTCCCGGGACGGCGCTGTTGTCGAGCGCGGCGGCGGTCTTTCGGGTGAGCACGCCGAGCGTGTGCGAAAGACGCGGCGCGGGGACGTCGACGGACGTTGCGTTATAGGTGAACGCCGCGCTGAAGGCCACGGCCACCGCCACCAACGCGACCGTCCCGATGCGGGCCGCCTTCGCGGCCGCGGCGCGGTCGAGCCGCCGGCCGACGAGAACTGCCACGGTCCACCCGACCGCGAGGATCATCAGCGCGGTAATGCCCCAGGCCCAGAGCACGAGGTAGTACCAGACGAGGCCGAAGATGCGGCTCGTCGATACGAGCGCGAGCACGAGCGCGACGCCCAATACGAGATCGAGACGCAGGAGCGCACAGTGGCGGATGCGCCACGCGGCAACGACCGATGCGATCCACGCGCCGAGGAACAACACGCCGGGCACCACCGACCCGGTCTCGACCTGCGTGCGGTCGGTGGTCAGCTGCTGCACGAGGTGGAACGGGTTCAGGTGCACGAACAGCACGTCGATCGCGCGCCGGATCCCGACTGGCGACTCGGGAGGATTGCGGAAGTAATCCGACAGGACCGAGAGGTTGCCTGGGTCGTGGACGATCTGGTCGATAACGGGAGGCGTCCACACGACAGCGGCGACGCCCGCCGCGATCGCCAACCACAGCACGAAGCGCCGCAACGCCGCCCGGTTCTTCCGCCGCCGGAATGCCCTCCACGACGCGACCGCGATCGTGACGCCGCCGAGCCCGACGACGAGGCCCAGATACGGCACGTGGGTCTGCGCGCAGAAAGATCCGGCTACGACCGCAACCGGCAGCATCGGCAGGTCACCGGCGATCACGGACCAGAGCGCGAGCAGGAACACGATGAAGAAGAGAAGCGGGAGGTACGGGTTCCACGGCTGGGTCAGCGTCAGCGCGCCGTACGCGTGCGTCAGGATCGCCAGCACGGCGGCGACGGCGATCATGAGCCGGATCCCCGCGCGACGGAACGCCATCCACAACGCGGTGCCCATCGCGAGCACGTGCAACGCGACCATGGAGACCTGCATCGCCCACGACGACGCGCCGAACAGCCGGTACACCGGCCACAACGCCCAGAAGCTGATCGGCCCCGGGTGGCTGCCCTGGCGGCCAAGCGGGCCGATGCGGCCGACCAGCCCGATCAGCGGCGGATGGCTGCTGCTGACGTCGCGGACGCGCAGCTCGGTCATGGCCAGGTCGAGGATGGGGTACCAGCGCTTCTGCGCCAGCACCGCCAGCGCCACGATCAGCGGGAGCGCGACCAGCGCGAGCAGTCCGGCGCCGATCCACAGTGCGCGGGAGCGTTCGCCGGTCGGCAGGCGCAGTCGACGGCGCGAGGTCGTGGTGGCAGGGGCGGTGTCGGCTCCGAGCTCCGTGCGATCGCCCTGCTCGGTCTCGGCAACGTCCCGCAGCGCCGTGCCGGGTCTCCGGTCCGGGTTCACGAGGCCCGAAGTATACGAAGCACCCTCGTATCAGCCCTCGCGAGGCTTGGTTGCGGGGCCTCGGTTGGTGATGCGGCGGCGGCTTCGCGGCGGTCGCGCAATAGGCGCCGGACTCGCCCGATCACGACGTCGACGCCGATCGCGCCCAACAGCACGAGCGGCACCTCGGCCGGGGCGCGAAACCGCGTCGTGCCGTAGATGAACCCGACCGTCACCGCTACCGAGACGATGACCGCGAGGAGGGGCGTCAACGGTACGTGCCGTCGACGGAGCGCGATCGCGCCCACCACACCGAACACCACGAGCGCGTAGAACATCCCGAGCGCGACGCGCGAGACGTTGAGCTCCTTCCCTTCGATTTGGTCGATCGTCATCTGTTGATTGATGTTGAAGAAACCCCACGTCCGCCCCTCACGGGCGAGCACTACGACCGGGAGCCGCGCCTTGTTGTCACGGATGTATTCGCGCACCTTGTCGCGGTAGAAACGCTCCTGGACCGACGCGTCGCCCTTCGGCGGCGTGAACCTCGTGCCGCACCCGAGGGACCAGAAGCCCAGAAACGCCCCCTGGTACGTGTCGTCGCAGTTCGCGGAGAGCAGGGTGAGCTCGAGGTTGCTCGACAGGAACACCGGATGCTCGAAGCGCACGAGGTTGTATCCGACCCACGGGGCGATCGTGATCAAGGTCGCCCCGGTCGCCACGCCCAGCAGTTGGATCCGCCGCCGCAACGCGACGCTGCGGAGCAGCAGGACCAGCGGTACCAGCAACAACGGCACGAGGAGAATCGACTCCGGTCGCGTGAGCGCGGCGATCCCGACCGAGACCCCCAGGCCCACCGCCAGCCACAAGGTCTGCCGCCGGGCGAGCCGGTAGGCGAGCAGGATCGTGAGCACAGTCGTGAAC
>JBKOZX010000077.1:0-4780 GCA_046726115.1 Actinomycetota bacterium
TCCTCGAGTACCAGGGCAAGCAGCTGTTCGCGCAATACGGCATCCCGGTCTCGCCCGGTCGCGCCGTGTTCACGGTGGAGGACGCGATCGAGGCGGCCGGCGAGATCGGCTATCCGGTCGTGGTCAAGGCGCAGGTGCACGTGGGCGGGCGGGGCAAGGCCGGCGGCATCCAGGTCGCGGCCGACGCCGACGCCGTCCGCACGCACGCCGTCAACATCCTCGGCATGGACATCAGGGGCCACGTCGTCGAGACGCTCTGGATCGAGCGGGCGAGCGACATCGCCGAGGAGTACTACGCGTCGTTCACGCTCGACCGGTCGGCGAAGCTGCACCTGGGCATGCTGTCGGCGCGCGGCGGCGTCGACATCGAGGAGGTCGCCACCGAAGCGCCCGAGGCGATCGCCCGGTTACACATCGATCCCGTCGACGGCTTGACCGAGGCCACGGCGCGCGACTGGGTCATCCAGGCGAAGCTCAATCCCGCCGCGACCGATGGCACCGTCGACATCCTGCTGAGGCTGTATCGCGCGTACGAGGATGGTGACGCCGACCTCGTCGAGATCAATCCGCTGATCCTGACCGACGACAGGCGCGTGCACGCCCTCGACGCCAAGGTGACGCTCGATGACAACGCCGCGTTCCGGCACGAGTGGTCCGAGTACGAAGCGACGCAGGAGCGCGATGAGCGCGAGGCTGCCGCGCACGCCAAGGGTCTGCAGTACGTCGGGCTCGACGGCTACGTGGGGATCATCGCCAATGGGGCCGGATTGGCGATGAGCACCGTCGATATCGTCAGCCAGGTGGGCGGCGAGCCGGCGAACTTCCTTGACATCGGTGGTGGCGCGAACGCCGACGTGATGGCAAACGCGCTCGAGGTCATCAACAACGACGCCGACGTGAAGTCGATCTTCATCAACATCTTCGGCGGCATCACCAAGGGCGAGGAGGTCGCCAACGGCATCGTGCAGGCCCTGGGCCGCGTCGAGATCCGCTCGCCGATCGTCATCCGCCTCGATGGCACCAACGCCGACGAGGGGCGGGCCATCCTCGCCGAGCACGAGTCCGACCGGCTGGTCTCACAGCCGACGATGATCGACGCAGCCCGCAAGGCCGTCGAGCTCGCAGGGGCGGCGCGGTGAGCATCTTCGTCGACGAGACGACCCGCGTCGTCTACCAGGGACTCACCGGCTCGCAGGGCCGCTTCTACGGCCTGCGCAACCGCGAGTACGGCACCAGCGTGGTGGCAGGCACGAACCCGAAGAAGGCCGGCACCGACGTCGACGGCATCCCCGTGTTCGCGACCGTGAAGGACGCGGTCGCCGAGACCGGCGCCAACGCGTCATGCGTGTTCATTCCGGCGCCGGGCGTGGCGGACGCGGTAGCCGAGGCGGCCGAGGGCGGCGTCGAGGTCATCGTGGTGATCACCGAAGGCGTGCCGGCGCACGACGAGGCGCGCTTCTACAACCGCTTGAAGCGCGACTACCCGGGCGTGCGGCTGCTCGGGCCGAACTGCCCCGGGATCATCTCGCCCGGCAAGTGCAACATCGGGATCACCGCCGGCGAGATCGCGATGGGCGGTGGCCCCGTCGGGATCGTCAGCCGGTCCGGGACACTCACATACCAGGCGTTGCACGAGATGACGCAGCGCGGGATCGGCCAGACCACGTGCGTGGGGATCGGCGGCGACCCGGTACCCGGCACGAGCTTCATCGACGCGCTCGCAGCCTTCGAGGCCGACCCGGAGACGCGCGCGGTCATCATGATCGGCGAGATCGGCGGCTCGGCGGAAGAGGAAGCGGCAGAGTTCATGAAGCACGAGATGACCAAGCCGGTCGTCGCGTACATCGCCGGCATCACCGCTCCGCCGGGCAAGAAGATGGGTCACGCGGGCGCGATCATCTCCGGCAGCAAGGGCACCGCGGCGGCGAAGATCGAGGCACTCGAAGGCGCCGGCTGTCGCATCGCCCAGAACCCGTCGGAGATCGGCTCGGCCATGGCCGAGGTGGTGGCGACGCTGTGAGCCAGCCGCCGGCGGCGCCCGCCGCACCGGGGTGGGGCGGCCCGCCACCGGGGACGATCTACCCGGGTTCGGCGCCCGTGGGGGTGCGGACGAGCGGCCTGGCGATCGCGTCGCTCGTCACCGGGCTCTTCTTCTGGTGCTGTGTGGTCCCGGGCATCGTCGCCATCGTCCTCGGCCACCTCGCGCTCGAGAGCATCGAGGACTCGGGCGGAACGAAGAGCGGCCGTGGCCTGGCCATCACCGGGATCGTGCTCGGCTGGGTGGGGATCGGGATCGTCGGCGTGCTCGTGCTCTGGTGGTTCATCACCGTTCTCACGATCTGAGGTGCACGAGGCGGGCGCTGGCTAGGATCCCGGCATTCCGGACAAACGCCGAGAAAGCCCGACACTTCACCGGGCGTTCGTCGCGCTGGCGCTCGCGGTGGCGGCGTGCTTCGTCGTCCTCCCGACGGCACCGGCGGGGGCCGACACATACCCGGTGCCCTACAACTTCGCTTCCGGGATCCTCGCCGAGACGTTGCACCCCGGATCGTCGCCGCCGGGATCCAACGATTGGAGCTGTCATCCGACGGCCGCGCACCCGTACCCGGTCGTGCTCGTGCACGGCACGTTCGGGAACATGACGGTGAGCTGGCAGGCGCTTGCGCCGCTGCTCGCCAATAACGGCTACTGCGTGTTCGCCCTCGACTACGGGGGCAAGCCGGGAGACCCGGTCCAGGCGACCGGCGATATCCCCACATCGGCCCAGCAGCTCGGCGCGTTCATCGACCGCGTGCTCGGCGCGACGGGCGCGAGCCGAGTCGACGTGGTCGGTCATTCGCAGGGCGGCATGATGCCGCGGTGGTACATCAAGTTCCTCGGCGGCGCGCAGACGGTCCACACGCTCGTCGGCCTCGCGCCCTCCAATCACGGCACGACGTTCAACGGGCTCGCGACGCTCGCGCGCGCGTTCCCCGGCGGATCGTCGGCGGTGGGTGACCAGTGTCGGGCCTGCGAGCAGCAGTTCGTGGGCTCGACCTTCTTGCAGACGCTCAACGCCGGTGGCGACACCGTTCCGGGCCCGACGTACACCGTCATCGAGACGAAGTACGACACGGTCGTGACCCCATACCAGTCGGCCTTCCTCTCCGGGGCGAACGTCACGAACATCACGCTCCAGGACCAGTGCGCGCTCGATCTGATCGACCACGTGGGGATCATCTACGACGCCATCGCGCTCCGTGACGTCGTCAACGCGCTCGACCCAGCACACGCGACGCGCCCACCGTGTCGACCCGTGCTACCCGCCCTCGGCGGTGGCGCGACGCCCGGGGCTCTTTAGCCCGGCGGCTCGCGCTCCTCGTCCCGCTCTGCGTCCGCCTCTTCGCCCGCGCCGGGGTCGGCGCCGGATTCTGGCTCGGGCTCGACGGTCGCCTTGGGCTCGGGCTCGGCGGCCGCGCCCGGGTCCGTGCTCACGCCGGCCTCCCCGCCCGCCGTGGGCTCGGCGGCCGCCTTGGGCTCGGGCTCGGTGGCAGTGCCCGGGTCCGTGTCCGCGCCGGCGTCCACGTCCACGTCTGTCTTGGGCGTGGTGGCCTCGGGCTTGGTATCCGCGCCGGCGCCGGCATCGGTGCCGACCGTGGGCTCGGCGACCGCGCCGGGGTCGGTGACTACGCCGGCGTCCGTGCCCGCCTTGGGCTTGGGCTTGGCGGCCGCGGCCTTCTTCGGCCTGGCCTTCCTCGGTGTCGCCTTCTTGGGCGTCGCCTTGGCGGGCTTGCTCGGAGCCGCCTTGGCGTCGCCGTCTGGGCTCGTGCCCGCTGGTTGTGGTTGAGCGGCGGGCTTGCTCTCGGACTGCACCGGGCTGAGCGTCGTGACGCGGCCGGGTTCCTCGGCGTCCTTCGTGCTCGCGCTCGTCTCACCCAGGCCGAGGTGCTCCTTCGCGTTGCGGCCGAGCGCGGCGGCGTTGTCGGTCAGGCCGCCGCCCCAGCGCTTCAGCGTCGCCAGGACCGGCTTCAAGCTGGGCGCGCGCGCCGGGGGCCGGTCGGCAGGAGCGCGCACGATTTGCGCGCGTCGCGTCATCACGCCGCCGGTGAACGTCATCAACGCCGCCAGCGAGAGGATGACGTACCCGGAACCGAGTCCACCGCCGGCGCGGTCCTGCACCACGTAGCAGAGCGAGAGCAGGATCATGAACGCACCGGTTCCGATGCGCACCTGCTCCCACGTGAAGTTGAAGAAGGGGGAGCGCGGCTCGTAACCCATCAGCAACACGAACACCGCCTCGACCGCGAGTAGGAAGCCCAGGATCGGGATGAGCGTCGCGGTGGGGAACAGCCCGCGGCTCCACACGGTCACATCCACGCTGCTCGCGTACGTGTAGAACGGCAGGAACGACCCGATGAGCGCCGCGATGCCCGCGAGCGCGAGCACCAACCACCCCGGTTCGGCCCGTTTCATGGTGCCGCCCAGGCTACCCAGGAAGGGGCGGACCCCAACAGCACGCTCAGACGGTCGTCTTGGCCTCGTTCATCATCAGGATGGCGCCGACCAGCGAGCCGACCGCACCGATCAGCACGAGCCAGTAACCCCAGGCGAGACTGTTACCGGCGCCCCTGTCTTGGATGAGGAAGGCGACCGACAGGATCGCAGCGAAGAACGTCAGCGCCAACAAGAGCGCGTTCCATCCGAAGCCGAGCACGCCGGTCGACGGATACTGCACGTTTGCGAACTTCACCAGAGCGACCAGCACGCCGGCGACGACCACGAAGACCGGAATGAGCGTGGC
>JBKOZX010000078.1:0-3677 GCA_046726115.1 Actinomycetota bacterium
GGGCCCCTGCGAAACCAGAGGTTTCGCCGGGCACCCCGGCCCGTATGCGGCAAGTCCCGAAGTGCGGTTCCAGCCGGTGGCGGTACATGGCAGGCTTAACCCGTGCCGGGGGGCGACGAGTTCGACGTCCACATGACCGACGCGGACGCGCTCATGTGGACCGTTGAGAAGGACCCGACGCTGCGATCCACGGTCGTGACCGTGCTGACCTTCGACCGCAGCCCCGACTGGGACGCGCTGGTCGAGCGGGTGGATCGCGGCAGCCGCCTCATCCCGCGCCTGCGCCAGCGCGTTGTGACGCCGGTGCTGCGCGTCGGGCCGCCGTTCTGGTCGGCCGATCCGCATTTCGATCTCTCGTATCACCTCCGGCGGGTGCGCGCGCCGGAGCCGGCGAGCTTTGAGTGCGTGCTCGACATCGCCCGCAACGCGGCGATGGCCGGTTTCGATCGAGCCCGTCCGCTGTGGGAGTACACCGTTGTGGACGGGCTCGAGGGTGGCCGGTCGGCCGTCGTCATCAAGGTGCACCACTCGATGACCGACGGCGTCGGTGGCATGAAGCTGCTGATGATGCTGTTCGACCTCGAGCGCGAGCCGGCAGCGCCGGGCCCACTCGACGAGCTCCTCGACCTCCCGGTGTTCGACCCCTTCGGCCTGGTTCGGCGCTCACTCGATCACCAGCGCCGCCGCGTGATGGCGCTCGCCCGCCAGGGCGTCGCCGACTCGGTCGGCGCGGCGCGCGCTGCGGTGCGCGATCCGGAGGGCGCGCTCCGGGAGGCGGTGCGTGTCGCGCGATCGCTGGCGTCGTTCCTTGCCCCCGCCACGACGCCGCGCTCCCCGATCATCGGCGCCCGCAGCCTCGCCCGCCGCCTGGCGACGCTCGACGTGCCGCTCGACGACCTCAAGCGCGCCGCGAAAGCAGAGGGCGGGTCGCTGAACGACGCGTTCCTCGCCGCGGTCGTCGGCGGCATCCAGCGGTACCACGAGCTGCACGGCGTCAAGCCCGCCGACCTGCGCATGGTGATGCCGATCAATGTGCGGGGTGAGGGCGCCGCGCTCGGCGGGAACCACTTCACGCCAGCGCGATTCCTGGTGCCGCTGCAGATCACCGACCCGGCGGAGCGCATGCGCGCGCTCCGCGTTCTGTCGCACGCAGCCCGCGACGAGCCGGCCATCGCGCTGACCGACACGCTGGCGATGGTGCTCAACCAGCTGCACACGCCCGTCACGACCGCGTTCTTCGGCGCCATGTTGAAGGGCTCCGACTTCGTCACGAGCAACGTGCCCGGCTCGCCGTTCCCGCTGTACGTCGCGGGGGCCGAGCTCGAGCGCCTGTACCCGTTCGGGCCCCTGTCGGGCACCGCCGCCAACGTCACGCTGCTGTCGCACTGCGATACCTGCTGCATCGGGATCAACACCGATGCCATCGCCGTCCCGGACACCGCCGACTTCGCCAAGACCGTCGAAGCGGGCTTCTCCGAGGTGCTGGCGCTCGGCTCCTGAACCTTCTGATGTTCTCGGCCGCCGGCCTGCCGATCCGATCGGGGGTCGCCTCCGTATCCTGAGGTGATGGACGGTACGCCGGTCGGCCGACGGGTGTTCCTGGGCCTACTCGGAGCGGGCGCGGCGGGGGTCCTGTGGGGCTCGAAGGCGCAGCACTGGCTCGAGCAGCACGTCGCCCCGTATCTCGCCAAGGACGGGACCGGGCTGTCGGGCTTCCTTCCGATCGGCCGGTTCCGGATCTACTCGGTCACGGGGTCGATGCCGCACCGGAGCCACGACGAGTACCGCCTACACGTGACCGGCCTCGTCGACCAGCCGCTCACGCTCAGCTACGCCGACCTCCGGGCGATGCCGCCGACGGGCCTCACCCGCGACTTCCAGTGCGTGACGGGCTGGCGCGTGTACTCGGTGAAGTGGAAGGGCGTCCGCCTCGCCGACGTGCTCGAGCGCGCCGGCGTGCAGGCGCACGCGAAGGCGCTGCGGTTCCGCTCGTTCGACGGCGCGTACAGCGAGAGCCTCACGCTCGGGCAGGGCCGCCGCGACGACGTGCTCGTCGCCTACCAGCTCGAGGGCGAGGACATCTCCGACGCCCACGGTGGTCCCGTGCGCATGTACGTGGCGCCGATGTACGGCTACAAGTCGACCAAGTGGTTGGAAAGCATCGAGGTCACCGACAGGGTCGTGCCCGGGTACTGGGAGAACCGCGGCTACGACGTTGACGGCTGGGTCGGGCGTTCGAACAACCGCGATGACAACGCGACCTGACGCCACGCTGATCCCGCGCTTCGACCGGGTCGAGCGCGTCGCGCACTGGACGACGGCAGTCCTGTTCGGGGTGCTGATGACGACGGGAGCGGTCCTCTACGCGGGGCCGTTCTCGACCCTCTTCGGCCGGCGGGAGCTGTTCCGGCAGGTCCACGTGTACTCGGGGATCCTGCTGCCGGTCCCGGTGCTGGTCGGCGTGGCCGGGCGCTGGGGCGCGCAGCTGCGACGCGACGTCGGGCGCATCAACCGCTGGACCCGCGACGATGCCCGTTGGTTCCGTCGCCGCAACCGCGCCCGTCCCGGCCGCGTCGAGGTGGGCAAGTTCAACGCCGGCCAGAAGCTCAACGCCACGTTCTTCGCCGCCGCCGTCCTCGTCATGCTTGCAACCGGTCTGATGCTGCGCTGGCCCAACCCGTTCTCGAACGACTTTCGGACGGGCGCGACCTTCGTGCACGACTGGTTCGCGTTCGGCATCTGGATCGCCGTACTCGGGCACATCTTCTTCGCGATCCGCGACCCCATCGCGCTGCACGGCATGACCCGCGGCAGCGTCACGCCGTACTGGGCCCGCACGGAACGCCCGGCCTGGTACCGCGAGATGGTGGGCGAGGACCGCGATCGATCTGCGGTCGCGACGAGGGGGCCGCGCTCATAGGATTGCTCCCGTGACCTTGGGAGGTCCCCGGAGTCGCGGCCTCTCCGTCGGCTTGGCGGCGGCGGTGTCGTTCGGAGTTGGGGCACCGTTCGCCAAGCTCCTGCTCGAAGATGCGCGTCCGCAGCTGCTCGCCGGGCTCCTGTACCTCGGCGCCTTCGTGGTCCTCGCCACGTTCGTACCGTTTCGACGCCGTTCCGCCGAGGCACGCCTCCAGCGCGCCGATGCGCCGAGACTGATCGGCGTCGTCCTCGCCGGTGGCGTCGTGGCGCCGGTCCTGCTGCTGGTCGGGCTTGATCGTGTCACGGGCTCGACGGGTTCGCTCTTGTTGAACCTGGAAGGCCCGTTCACGGTCATGATCGGGCTGGCCGTGTTCGGAGAGCACCTCGGGCGCCGGGCGATCTTCGGGACGGCAGCCGTGTTCGCCGGGGCAGCTGCGCTGTCGCTCGCCGGACCCGGCGGGTCTGCCGATGCCATCGGTGTCCTGTGCATCGCGGGGGCGTGTCTGCTCTGGGGTGTGGACAACAATCTCACGCAGTCGTTGACATTGCGCGACCCGTTCTCGATCGTGATGGTCAAGGCGGGCGCCGCGGCGATCGTGAATCTCGCCTTGGCCCTGGCTCTCGGGGCGCCGCTCCCGGCGGTGCTCGTCGTGTCGGGTGCGCTCGGTCTGGGTGCGATCTCCTACGGCGCGAGCGTCGTTCTCGATGCCTACGCCTTGCGGTTGCTCGGCGCGGCCCGCGAGGCCGTCATCTTCGCC
>JBKOZX010000079.1:0-5656 GCA_046726115.1 Actinomycetota bacterium
CGCGGCCGCACGATGAACTTTCGGTCGAGCACGGCGGGGTCGAAGATCGGCGGCACGAAGCCGTCCTCGAGCGAGCGCAGCCCTTGCACGAGCTCGCCCGCCGGCGGCTCGACCGCGACGATGCGCACGGCGGGCTTCTGCTCCTTGAGGTAGCGGCCCACGCCCATCAGCGTGCCGCTGGTCCCGAGCCCGGCGACGAACACGTCGACCTCGGGGCAGTCGCGCAGGATCTCGGGGGCGGGGGTCGTGTAGTGCGCGTCCGGGTTGGCGGGGTTGCCGTACTGGAAGAGCATCACGAGCGACGGGTCCTCGGCCGCGAGCTTCTCCGCCAGACGGATCGCGCCGTTGCTGCCTTCCTCCCCCGGCGACGGGACCACCTCGGCGCCGAAGATCTCGAGCATCTGCCGGCGCTCCTCGGACACGTTTTCGGGGAGGACGATCCGCAACCCATAGCCCTTCATGCGCGCCACGAGCGCGAGACCGATGCCCGTGTTGCCCGACGACGGCTCGAGGATCGTGTCGCCCGGCTTCAGCACGCCGGCGCCCTCGGCGACCTCGACCATGCGCAGCGCGATGCGGTCCTTCATCGAGCCGCCGGGGTTCTGCCCTTCGAGCTTGGCGTAGATGCGCACGTCCGGGTTCGGTGAGAGCGCGTGGACACCGACGAGCGGTGTGTTGCCGATGACCTGGAGAATCGACTCGTACCGGGCCACTCTGACGCTCCTGGTCGCCGTCGCAAGCTCCGGCTCGTGCGGCGACGGTCGGCAAAGCCGCCGCCGCCGCGGGCCCCGCCCTATCCGCCGGCGACCGCGGGGAGGATGGAGACCACGTCGCCGTCGGTCACCTTGGTGTCGAGCTGATCGAGGTACCGCACGTCGTCGTCGTTGCGGTACACGTTGACGAACTTGTGCAGGCTGCCGGCGCCGTCGATCAGCTGGTCCGACAGACCCGGGTACCGCGCCGTGAGGTCGGCGAAGACGTCGCCCACCGTCCCGCCGGTGGCGTTCACCGACGCGGCGCCCTCGGCGAGTGGGCGTAGGAGCGTGGGCAGACGGACTTCGACGGGCACGGCACGAGTGTACAAGTCCGACCTGACGGGTCGGGTTTCCCGGGTCAGGCGTCGAGCACGACCTGGCACTCGGCGACGTCGCCGTCGCGCAGCCGGTACGCGTGCAGCACCGGGTCGCCGTCGCGCAGGCTCACGATCACGTAGATCCACGTCGGGTCGGGCGCCTGCTTCACATCGGTCTCGGAAGGAAACGCGTCTGTGTGCGTGTGCGAATGCCACACGCCGATGACCTCCTCGCCGCGGCTCTCGGCGTCGCGCATCGCTCGCAGCAGGTCGCGCGAGTCGACCGTGTACGTGCGTGCGGAGGCGTCGGCGTTGCGACTCGGGTAGACCGCGGTGACGGCGCCGATAGGCTCGCCTGCTCCCTCGACGGGGCCGGCGAGCAGACCGCACGCCTCGTCAGGCAAGCCGTCGTAGCAGTGGCCGACGATCGTGCGGTACTGCGCCTCCGTCAGCCGGAGCGTCGGCGCCACGAACCCCATGCGCCTCAGCCGGTGGCGGCGCGGATCGCCTGCCACACCCGCTCGGACGTGAGCGGCATGTCGACGTGGCGGATCCCGTAGACCGAGAGCGCGTCGACGACCGCGTTCTGCACCGCGGGAGTCGAGCCGATCGTCCCCGACTCGCCGATGCCCTTGGCGCCCAGCGGGTTGAGCGGCGTCGGCGTCTCGGTGTTCGACGCCTCGAAGCTCGGGAACTCGGCCGCGCTCGGGATCGCGTAGTCCATGAGGTTGGCCGTCCGCGGGTTCCCGTCGTCGTCGTAGACCACGCCCTCGTACAGCGCCTGGGCGACGCCCTGCGCGATGCCGCCGTGCTGCTGGCCTGCGACGAGCAGCGGGTTGAGCACGCGACCGCAGTCGTCGACGGCGACGTGGCGAAGGAGCTCGACCCGGCCCGTCTCGGTGTCGACCTCGACGACCGCGACGTGCGCGCCGAACGGGTACGTCGCCTCCCCCTGGTTGAAGTCGAGCTCGGCCCGCAGCGCGGGCTCCATGTCGTCGGGACGCTCGCCATCGTCGCCCGCAGCGATGGCGAGCTCCGCCCACGTGAGCGCGCTCGCGGGTGCGCCCGCCACGCCCACGCCCCCGTCGTCGTGCACGACGATGTCGGCGACGTCCGCTTCGAGGAGGTGCGCGGCGAGACGCTTGGCCTTGTCGACGACGATCTCGCTGGACTTGTGGAGGGCGCTCCCGGCGATCTGGAGCGAGCGCGACCCCATCGTGCCCATGCCCCGGGGAACGAGCGCGGTGTCGGACTGCACGACCTCGACGACATCCATCGGCACTCCGAGCAGCTCCGCGACGATCATCTTGAACGCTGTCTCGTGGCCCTGGCCGTGCGCCGACGTTCCGACGGTGGCGGTGACGGTGCCGTCGGTGTTCACTTCCACCGACGCGTACTCCTGGAACAGCCCGCCCGCGGTCACCTCGACGTACACCGAGATACCGATGCCCAGCTGGGTGGCGTCGCCGCGCTCGCGGCGCGCGGCCTGGTCGCGGCGCAACTCCTCGTAGCCGGCGACTCGGCACGCCTCGTCGAGCGCCTTGGCGTACTCGCCGACGTCGTAGTTTGCGCCGGTGACCGTGGTGAGCGGGAACTCGTCGGGGCGGAGGAAGTTCTGCTTGCGCAGCTCGACCGGATCTCTGCCCAACTCGGCTGCCGCCATGTCGACGACGCGCTCGAGGAGAGCCGCGGCCTCGGGACGGCCGGCGCCGCGGTAGGCGCTCGTGGGGGTCGTGTTCGTGATCGCGCTCTTGGCGTTGAGCTCGACCTTCGGGATGCGGTACACGCCCTGCCCCATCGTGCGGGTCAGGTACGGGAGGAACGCGCCTATGACGGGATACGCGCCGGCGTCACACACGATCCGGCCGCGCAGCGCGGTGAACGTACCGTCGCGCTTGAGGCCGAGCTCGATGTTCTGGATCTGGCCCCGGCCGTGTGTCATGGCGACCATGCTCTCGGAGCGGGTCTCGGTCCACTTCAGCGCGCGCCCGAGCTTCTTGGCCGCGACGGCCGTGATCGCGAACTCGGCGTACATCCCGGCCTTGGCGCCGAAGCCGCCGCCCACCGCGGGCGCGACCACGCGCAGCTGCTGCTCCTCGAGGCCGACCATGCCCGCGAGCGGGTCACGCACGCCGTGCGGGTTCTGGGTCGGGACGTGCGCGGTCATCGCGTCGTCGCCATCCGGCTCGACGACGATGCCGTTGGGCTCCATCGGTACGGGCGCGAGCCGCTGGTTCAGGAACCGGCCGGTGACGACGACGTCGGCGTCGTCGAGGATCGACGGGTCCTCGCCGAAGTTGAACTCGATGGCGAGGTTCGAGCCGTGCTCCGGAAACACCAGTGGCGCGTCGTCGGCCAGCGCGGCCTCGGCATCGACCACCGTCGGCAGGGGGTCGTAGTCGACGATCACCGCCTCGGCGGCGTCGACCGCCTGGGCCCGCGTCTCGGCCACGACGACGGCGACGATGTCGCCGACGAAGCGCACCACGCCGCGGGCGAGCGGCGGGCGCGACAGCGCGGCCGGGACCATCGCAAAGCCCTGGACCACGTCGAGATCGAGGTCGTCGGCCGCGTACACCGCGACCACGCCCGGCATCGACGCCGCTTCGCTGGTGTCCACCGACTCGACGCGGGCGTGGGCCATCGTCGAGCGGACGAACGTGACGTGGAGGAGACCCTCGACCTCGAGGTCGTCGAAGTAGCCGGCGTCACCGCGCAGGATCCGCGGATCTTCGGTGCGCCGGACGGGGTTGCCGAGAATCGAGCCGGAAGCCGCCATCGATTACTCCTTGTCGCAATCGCAAGCTCTTGCTCCTGCGGTGACGATCGGCAAAGCCGTCGTCACCGCGGGAAATCTATACAGTCGGCTCATGGGGCGCCCCGCCGACACCGTCGTCATCAGGAACCGGCGCGCTCGGTACGACTACCACGTGCTCGACTCGTTCGAGTCCGGGATCGTGCTCGCGGGCTCAGAGGTCAAGTCGATCCGTGACGGGCGAGCCAACCTCCAGGACGCCTACGCCCGCGTCGACGACGGCGAGGTGTGGCTCCACAACATGCACATCTCACCGTACGAGTACTCGCGGGCCGAGCTCGAGCCGACGCGGCGCCGGAAGCTGCTCCTGCACCGCAAAGAGATCGAGACGATCGCCCGCGCCACCAGTGAGCGGGGCGTGACCCTCGTGCCGCTGCGCGTGTACTTCAAGGACGGTCGGGCCAAGGTGGAGCTGGCGATCGCCAAGGGAAAACGGGCCTACGACAAGCGGCGGACGATCGCGGAGCGGGACGCGAAGCGCGAAACCGAGCGGGCGCTCAAGGGGTTGCGGGACTGACGCCCGGCCTCGACGCGAGCGACTCCGGCGAGACGATGCCGACGAAGCGATCACCGTCGAAGACCACCACGTGGTCCACCCGGGCGCGTCCCGGTCGCAACATGACGTCGGCGAGGGTGTCATCGGATCGCGCCGTGCGCAGCGCCGACAGCGGCACGGTGTAATCCGCGACACGACGCATCGCCCGCTCGTGCGGCGACACCGCGCGCAGCGTGTCGACGTTGACGAGCCCGGCGATCGTGCCGTCGAAGCTCTCGACAGGGACGACCCGCTCGTGCAGGCGAGGGGCGTCGTCGGTCAGGAAGCCTTCGACGGTGAGCCACCCGCGCGCCCGGGAAGGATTGGATGTCATCACGTCGCCGACGCGTAGATCACCGAACGCGAGCCTCGAGCGCGCCATCTCGCCTTCGACACGCGCGGCGTTGATGAGGAACCAGCCGATGAGCGCGGTCCAAAGGGTCCCGAAGCCGAAACCGGCGACGAACCCGAGGGCGCCGACGCCGACGAGCAGCCAGCCGAACACGACCCCTACCTGGGCCGCGGTCGCGGCCCCGCGGTAGCGGTTGCCGTGATGGAACCAGAGCAGCGCAGCCAGGATGCGGCCGCCGTCGAGCGGGGCGGCGGGGATGAGGTTGAAGACGGCGAGGACGGCGTTGATGACCGCGAGCCAGGCGAACGCGGAGCCCAGGAGGCCGGGCGCGCCGAGTGTGGTGAGCCCGGTGGCAATCACGCCGAATGCGACGGCAAGCCCGATGCTCGTCGCGGGACCGGCGGCGGCGATGAGAAGCTCGGCACGGGCCGACGGTGACTCGCCGCCGAGTTTGGCCATGCCGCCGAGCATCCAGAGCGTGATGCCGTCGACCTGGACGCCATGGCGCCGGGCGACGAGCGAGTGGGCAATCTCGTGCGCGAGCACCGAAGCGAAGAACAGCGCGGCGGTGACGAGACCGACGACCCAGTACGCGCCCACCGCCTGGCCCGGGAACTCCGTCGGGAAGCGGTCGCCGGCGAGGCTCAGCGTGAGCAGCCCCGCGATCACGAGGAGGCTCCAGTCGAGCCCCACCGGGATCCCGAAGATCCGCCCCAGTCGAATGCTGCTACGTCCCATCACCACGAAGAACGATGTTTGGGTCCCCTGTGTTCCGGCCAGGCGCTCGAAGACCCGCCGGTACACTGGATCCTCACACCAAGGGGGTGACTGGCTTCGATTCTGAGGACCAAAGCGGGTGAAGCGAGCCGACGTCCCCGGATC
>JBKOZX010000080.1:0-19271 GCA_046726115.1 Actinomycetota bacterium
TCGAGCGGATCCGTGACGAAGAACTGGCCCGGCGGCGTCGGCGTGTTGTCCTTGCCGATTACCACAGCCGAGTCCAACACCGGCTGTCCGAGCTTCAGGAGTGTGAGCTTGTGCGCGCCGAGTTCGATCTTGATCTCGTAGTCGGTAGTACCCATCGTGACGTCGCTGGCTTTGATCCAACCGTTCGAGCCGTTGGGCCGAACGGGCAGGAGCACGTGGAGCCAGCCCGGGTGTGACGCCTGGTCGGTGACAAGGAACGTACGCGGAAGGCCGTACTCCGTCTTGTCCGAGAGCTTCGTGACGGGCTGTGACGACTCGACCGGATCCTGGTACGCGGTGATCTCCGGGACCTTCGACGTCGCAGTGACCGACGGCTGCGGCTGTGCCGGCGCGGCCGCAGCCGTCGTCGGCGCGGCGGCCTTGGCCGGAGCTTTCGAGTCGTCACGGAAGAGCAGCCAACCACCGGCGGCTGCGAGGGCGACGACAGCGACCACGCCGGCGGCGATTCCCGCGCGCATGCGCGTGCGGTGCGAGCGACGCGCTCCGCGAGCCGAGCTGACGGGACGTGTCATCGAGCCCGCAGGCTATCGAACGACGCCTTGAGCGGGACGCGGCCCGCAGTGGCTCAGTTTCCGGCGTGCGTGGACTCCTGCTCGAGCAGCTGCTCGAGGGGGTCGGCGTCGGGGTTGATCGCGGCGAGACGGAGGTCGAGCAGGAAGTCGACGACCTCTGTCGCCGAGACGAGGTCGCGGCTCCGGAACTGCTCGAGTGCGGTGTCGATCATCGGCAACAGCGCCTGGGTCATCGCGATCCTTCCCTCCCGAAGTGCCTCTTGGGTTGTTCAACGTACTCGGTCCGCGTTCCATACCCGTGTCACGTTTATGACCGGGGTGTGAACAGGGTCACGCCTGGTCAAACCCACCCCTGTCATCGACGTGGGTATTCCCCGAATAGCCTGATGACGATGCTTGGAGCCGGAGATCGCGCCCCCACGCTCTCACTGCCCGACGCCGCGACAGGTGAGCCGATCGCCGACCCGTGGCGGGATGGCCCCGTCGTGCTGGCCTTCTTCAAGACGACGTGCCCCGTCTGTCAGATGGCGGCCCCGAAGGTGCAGGCGCTGGCGGAGAGCGGCGTGCGTGTCGTCGGCGTGGGCGAGGACCCGCCGGCGAAGATCGCGTCCTACAGCGACAGTTACGGCCAGAAAGTCCCGACGCTGAGCGAGCCGAGCCCCTACGAGGTGTCCGACGCATACGGCCTCGAGGCCGTGCCGTCACTCGTGCTCGTCGACGACGACGGCACGATCCTCGATGCCGTCGAGTCGTGGGACCGCGCCGCCTGGAACCGCCTCGCCGAGGCCGCAGGCGCCGCGCCCATCTCGGACGAGGGCGACGGCCTCCCGCCGTTCCGCCCCGGCTGAAACAGTCGCAACGCCTGACCCGGTCGGGTCAGCGAGCTGGTGGGGGACCGCCGCCGGCCCCGGTCACGCGTCCGCAGGTTCGCGTTCGTCGAGGCCTTGCTGGAGTGTGTTCCAGGCGAGGGTGGCGCACTTGATGCGCACCGGGAACTTGACGACGCCCTGGAGTGCCTCGAGGTCGCCGAGCCGCACGCCGTCGAGCTCGGCGGACAGATCGGAGCCGTCACTCTCGCCCTCGAGCTTCGACTCGTGGATCGACATCAGCGCCTTGAACGCGCGGATCAGCTTGCGCGCCTCGTCGACCGGCTTGCCCTTCACCGCCGCGCTCATCATCGACGTCGACGCCTGACTGATCGAGCAGCCTTGGCCGCCGATCTTTACGTCGCGCACGACATCGGAGTCGGGGTCGATGTCGAGGTAGACGACCACTTCGTCGCCGCACAGCGGGTTGAAACCTTCCGCCTTCGCCGCCGGGGGCACCGGGAGCTCCCCGCGGTTCCGGGGCGCGCGGTAGTGATCGAGGATGATCTCGCGGTAGAGGTCTTCGAGGCCGGGCATGCGGGGGACTCCAGTCTCAGATGGCGAAGAACTTCTCGGCCTTGGCCAACGATTCGACGAGCAGGTTGACGTCGGACTCGTCGTTGTAGACATACAGCGAAGCGCGTGTCGTGGCCGGCACGCCGAGGACGCGCATCAGCGGCTTCGCGCAGTGATGCGACGCCCGGACGCATACACCGTCCTCGTCGAGCACCTGAGCGACGTCGTGGGCGTGGATACGGTCGAACGCGAACGAGATCGCACCCCCTCGCTGCTCGACGTCGCGGGGGCCGTGGATGTGGAGGCGGCCCTCGAAGCGCTCGTCGAGTGCCCGCAGCGCGTAGGCCGTGAGCGACTTCTCGTGCGCGCGCACAGCGTCCATGCCGAGCGAGCCCAGGTAGTCGATGGCGGCGGTGAGCCCGCTGGCCTCCACGAACGGCATCGTTCCCGCCTCGAACTTCCATGGGACCTCGTTGGGCTCGAAACCGTCGAAGCGCACGTCGATGATCATCTCGCCGCCGCCGAGGAACGGCGGCATCGCCTCGAGCAGCTCGGCCCGGGCCCACAGGCCCCCGATGCCGGTCGGCCCCAGCATCTTGTGGCCCGTGAAGCCCACGAAGTCGGCGTCCCAGGCCTGCACGTCGACAGGGAGGTGCGGGACTGCCTGCGCGGCGTCGACGTTCACGACCGCCCCGGCGGCGTGGGCGGCGTCGGACAGCAGTCGGATGTCGTTGAGCGTGCCCAGCACGTTCGACATCGCCGTGACCGAGAGCAGCTTCGCCCCGTCCAGGAGCCGATCGAGGTCGGTGAGGTCGAGCCGGAAGTCGTCGGTGAGCGGGATCCAGCGCAGCTCGATCCCGCGCTCCTCCGCCAGGATGTGCCACGGCACGATGTTGGCGTGGTGCTCCATTGCAGTGATCACGACGGGGTCGCCCGGCCCGAGGTTCTTGCGGGCCCACGAGTAGGCGACGAGGTTCATCGCCTCGGTGATGTTCTTGGTGAACACGATCTCGCTCGTCGAGCGGGCGTTAAGCATTCGCGCGACCTTCGCCCGGGCGCCCTCGTACGCGGCGGTCGACTCCTCGGCGATCGTGTAGATGCCGCGGTGGACGTTCGCGTAATGGTGTCGGTGGTGGTACTCCATGGCGTCGAGCACCGCCCGCGGCTTCTGTGACGACGACGCCGAGTCGAGGTACACGAGCGGCTTGCCGTTGACCTCGCGCTCGAAGATCGGGAAGTCGGCCTTCACGCGGCCGACGTCGAGGACGTCGGTCATCAGGCGACCTCCGCGGTGCGGAATGCGTCGAAGCCCTCGCGCTCGATGCGGTCGGCGAGCTCGCGGCCGCCGGAGGCGACGATGCGCCCGCCGAGGAGGATGTGCACCGCGTCGGGCGTGAGGTGCTCGAGGATGCGGCGGTAGTGGGTGATGAGCAGGATCCCGAGGTCGGGCCGTGTCGAGCGGACCTCCTCGATGCCACGGGCGACGACTCCGAGGGCGTCGATGTCGAGACCGGAGTCGGTCTCGTCGAGCACGGCGAAGTCGGGCTCCATGAGCGCCATCTGGAGGATCTCGTTGCGCTTCTTCTCGCCACCCGAGAACCCCTCGTTGAGGTACCGCTCGATGAAGCGGGAGTCCATACCGAGCCGCTTCGCCCAGTCGAGCACGGCCATGCGCACCTCGAGCACCGAGAAGTCATCGATGCCCTTCCGGGCGGACATCGCCTGCCGGAGGAAGTTGAGCACGCCGACCCCGGGGATCTCCTCGGGGTGCTGGAAACCGAGGAACAGCCCCCGCGCCGCCCGCTGGTCGGTCGGCAGGGCAGTGAGGTCCTCGCCCTTGAACAGGATGCGCCCGCCCGTCACCTCGTAGGCCGGGTTGCCGAGCAGGGTGGCGGCCAGCGTCGACTTGCCGGAGCCGTTCGGGCCCATGAGCGCGTGGACCTCGCCGGCGGGCACGCCGAGCGAGACGCCACGCAGGATCTCCTTGCCCTCGACCGCGACGTGGAGGTCGTCGATCTCGAGCGCGGGGGCGGGGGACTGAGCTGTCATCGCACCAATTGTAATAACACTACGGCCGTAGTGAAAATCCTCAGCCCGTAGGGTCCGGGTGCTCGACGGCGCCGACAGCGCCGTCGGACCCGTCCGCGGCCTGCCCGTTCCCGTCGGGGGCGGGCGCGTGCAGCCCGAGCATCGCCGACGCCGGCTCCGGGCTGCGCTCCGGCGCTCGCTCGGGGTCCCACTCGGGGACGTGCTGGGGCACGGCGCGATCGGCGCGCCGGCGCCGGCGCCTGGGGGGCTCGTCCGACCAGGAGCGATCCGATCGGACCCGCGGCCGCGCCGTGATCCGCTGTGCGATCGCGTACGTCGGCTTCTCGACGAGCTTGTGGAGCGCAAAGGCGATCGCGAGGACGGCCGCGGCCGCTACAGGCAGCGCCAGGTAATAGCTGTCGAAGGATCGCGTCAACCACGCCAGGATCGTCCAGCCGATCACGGTGGCCGTCAGGTAGACGGGGTAACTGATGTCCCCGAGTGTCTGGAGCGGCCGGGTCGTCGGTATGCGATTGCCGAACAGGTAGAAGACGAGGAAGATCCCGAGCCCGACCATGAACGAGTTGAAATACGTGGTCGCCTGCGCGTCGGGCAGGTACGGGGGCTGGAACGGCCCGTGGTGCAGTGACAGGTAGAAGACGACCGTGATGAATGCCACCACAACCGCGAACGTGCGTCGGTTCCAGAAGCCGCGGTACAGCATGTGGAGCGCGACCCCGGCCCAGATGAACGTCATGAACCCGAGGTTGCGACCGATCCAGAAGCGCGTCCAGAACGCGACATCGGGGACCTTTCCCGGCGTCGGGAGCACGCGGCCGGCCCAGAGGCTGACCGCGCCGACGAGCGCGGCGGTGGCCATGAGCACCGCCGGCCGACGCAGTAACCGCGTCGCGGCAAGGAGCGCGGCGCACAGGTAGAACAGCTCCTCGATCGGGATCGTCCAATAGGCGGGATCGATCCAGTTCTTGCCCCCGTACTGCGCGACAAGCGTGCCGCTCGTGATCACCTGGGACCGCTCGAGCGGGAACGCGTGCCCGCGTGTAGTGAGCCAGATGAACAAGACCGAGAGGGCTGTTGCTACCCACAGCGTCGGGTAGACGCGCAACAGGCGCCGGATCCCGAACGCGGACATCGTGCGCCGCTCGAGCGCGAACGGGATGACGAATCCGCTGAGCATGAAGAACATGCCGACGGCGGCAGCACCCGGATCGACGTGGAGGTGCTCGCCCGGCCACTTGTACGCCTCGTAGGCAAAGCTCGTCGGCAGGCTCGTCAGCGGGATCGGCGAGATGAATGTGAACGGCACGACGAGCGTTTTCTGCTCGCGGAATTCGAACACGAACCGGGCGAAGAGCACGACGAGCGCCGCCGACCCGCGC
Organism: Actinomycetota bacterium; assembly: GCA_046726115.1. Lineage (GTDB taxonomy): Bacteria > Actinomycetota > Acidimicrobiia > IMCC26256 > JACDBD01 > JALZAA01. The sequence goes on from JBKOZX010000080.1 coordinate 5,383, forward strand.
GCGACGTGCGCCCACCAGACGACTCGCTGTCTCTCGCCGGTCGGCTGCGGCGGTGCTGCCGCTGGCGCCACGCCCTGTCCCCGCGTCGCTACCAGCGAACCAGCGCGCTCGCCCAGGTCATCCCGGCGCCCACGCTCGACAGCAGGACGAGGTCACCTCGCTCCAGGCGACCGTCCGCCGCCGCCTCGGCGAGGCCGATCGCGATCGAAGCTGCGCCCGTGTTCCCGAAGCGGTCGATGTTGAGGACGACGCGCTCGGGGTCCATGTGAAGCTTTTCTCCCACAGTCTCGATGATCCGAAGATTTGCCTGATGCGGTACGAACCACTTGACCTCTGAGAGATCGACCGAGGCGCGGGCCAGGGTGACGTCGATGGACTCGACGAGGGCGCCGACGGCGAACTCGAAGACGGGCTTCCCCATCATGTGAAGCTGGTTGTTGCCGGCGGCGACTGTCTCGGGCGTCGTCCGGAGCCGGCTGCCACCGGCCCGGATCCCCACGATGTCGGTGAGGGAGCCTTCGCACCCGAGGTCCGACGCAAGGATTCCCGTGCCGCCGTCGCTGCCGCGCTCGAGGACCAACGCGCCGGCGCCGTCGCCGAAGATGACGGATGTGCCCCGGTCGTCCGGGTTGAGAAACCGCGAATAGGCCTCGGCGCCGATGAGCAGCGCGCGCGACGCCGGGCTGGCGTTGAGCAGCGCGCCCGTGACGACGAGCCCGTACACGAACCCCGAGCAGGCGGTGTTGAGGTCGAACGAGCCGGAGGTGATTCCGAGCTCGCCGCCGACAAAGGCGGCGGTGTGCGGGATCGGCTGCTCCGGCGTGCACGTCGCGAGCACGATGACGTCGATGTCGGATGGCTCGAGCCCGGCGCTCGTCAATGCAGCGCGGGCTGCGTTGGTCGCGAGCGTCGCCGATGACTGCCCATGCTCCACGTGCCGGCGCTCGCCGATCCCCGTCTTCGACGCGATCCAGCCCTCCTCGACGCCGAACCTCTTCTCCAACTCGGCATTCGGGACCACGGCTGCCGGGACGTCGGCACCCCAGCCGGTGAACCGGAACGGCGTCACAGAAGTCGTCATAGCGTGTCTTTCGTCACGGATTGATTGCGCCCACGGCACTGGTGCCGACGAGCGCTCGCTTGACTTGCAGAACGCTGTCGACTGCCTCGTCGACGGACGCTGCGATCGGAATGAGATTGAACGTCTGACATCCCGCCTCGATATACGGCGCAAGAGCCTCGGCCACGTGCTCGGGCCTTCCGACCGGGCAGTACCGCTCGAACGATGCGAACGGGAGTCCGTAGAACCGCTCCATCGTCACAGCCAGGCGTCGTCGTGCATCCTCGACGGTTGGTCCGAAGCCACACCAGTATTCCATCGCGTGTTGCCAACCGATGGACCCCCGACCGACACGGTCCGCCTGCTCCGCGATGAGATCGACCGCCTCCCCGAACCGCCGCGCCGAGTTGAACGCGCCGATCCACCCGTCGCCGAGCGTTGCAGCGCGACGAAGCGCGGCGGAAGACCGACCTCCGACGATCAACGGAATCGGAGGGTGGGGCGCCGGCGCGATCCGAGCGTCGTGCAACTGGTAGAACTCGCCGTCGAAGTCGACGGATTCTCCGGTCAGCAAACGACGCAGGATCCACAGAGACTCATCGGTTCGGCGCCCTCGGGTGCGCACATCGACGCCGCAGCACTCGAACTCGTGCGGATCCTCGCCTCCGACGCCGATTCCGAACGTCAACCGGCCGGGCGCGAATTGCGCCAGCGTCGACAGTTGCCGGGCCACGATGACGGGGTGCCGCAGCGGTAGCTGGAAGACTCCGACGTAGAGCCCGATGCTCGGATGGACGCCCGCCAGCGCGGCGGCGGTGATGAGGCCGTCGATGCCTTCCCCGCCGCGGAAGCTCACGTGGTCGATGCTGCCGACAAGGTCGAGACCGGCGGCGGCGGCAGCAGCGATCGTGCTGCGCGCCCGCTCGTCGAGTGTCTCGACAGACGTGATGCCGACGCGAATGTCGCTCAAGAGCTTTCGTCCCTGCAATCGACTGTGCAATTGGCGGGCCGGACGGAAGCTGCCCTGCCCGCGACTACCGACTCGAATCTCTTTGCGTCGCTATTTGGAGTGCCGTACCGGGGACCCTGAATGATCTGTAGACACCCAGATCGTGTGGAACGTTACCGCCTGGGGGAGGGGCCTGACAGTGACAGCGCGAAATCGTCTGCGGGGTCGGTCCACCAGGACGTCAGGGTGAGGCCGGCGGCTGCAAGCTCGGCCTCGACTCCCTCGCGACGGAACTTGGCGCTGATCTCGGTGCGCATCTCCTCACCGTCGGCGAACTCGATCTCGAGGTCGAGCTCTCCGACGTGGACGGTGTGCGCGGATTCCGCGCGCAGGCGCATCTCGATCCACTCTTCGGCCCGGTTCCACCGGGCGACGTGCGCGAAGCGTTCGGGCACGAAGTCGGCATCGAGCTCGCGGTTCAGCACCGCGAGGACGTTGCGGTTGAAGGCGGCGGTGACGCCGGCGTCGTCGTCGTACGCCGCCTCCAGCCGTGCCGCGTCCTTCACGAGGTCGGTGCCGAGGAGGAACGCGTCGCCGGGCCGGAGGCCCGTGGCGATCGCGCGGTAGAAGCGCATGCGGGCGTCGGGGTCGAGGTTGCCGATCGTGCCGCCGAGGAACGCGACCACGCGGGTGCCGCCAGTGGGCAGCCGGTCGAGATGGCGCTCGAAGTCGCCGACGACGGCGTGAACGTCGACGCCGGGATACTCGAGCTCGACGGCGGCGGCAGCGTCGCGCAGGGTGGACTCGCTCACGTCGAACGGGACGAAGCGCTGCAGTGTGCCGTGCTCGGACAAGGCGTCGAGCAGCAGGCGCGTCTTCTCGGACGTGCCCGAGCCCAGCTCGACGAGCGTGTCGGCGGACGTGCGCTCCGCGATGTCGGCCGCGCGTTTGGTGAGGATCGCCCGTTCGGTGCGCGTCGGGTAGTACTCGGGCAGGCGGGTGATCTCGTCGAACAGGCGGCAACCTTCGTCGTCGTAGAACCACTTCGGCGGCAGCACCTTCGGGTCGGACGTGAGTCCGGCGCGCGCGTCGGCGCGCAACGCGGCCGTGAGGTCGTCCGGGCCGAGGTGCACGTCGACGCGTGAGGGCGATGAGGTGGGGGACATCGCTCGCCTTTCGATCAGAGCGGGCGGACCTCGAGCTTTTCGTCGTCGAGCTCGACGATCGAGCCGTCCTTCACGACCTCCCAGGCGGAGTCATCGTCGTACGGCTCCGACGCGATCACGACGGATCCAGTGAGCTGCCGATCGTCGAAGACGAACAGCGAGTTCCGGACCGCGGTGGCGACGATGCGCTCGCCATCGGTGAGCAGGAAGTTCAGGCGCGCAGTCGTCAGGTCCTCGACCATCCGGATGACCGTGGCCAGCGCGTCAGCGGGAGCCGCGCCGCCGTCGAGCCGGTCGAGCACGAGCGCGAACAGCAGCTCCGAGTCCGTCGCGCTCGTCATGGCGTTCGCCCGCGCGTCACTCACCTTTCGGCGCAATGTGCGGCCGACGCCGCTGCGGAAGCCGGGGACGAACCCGTTGTGCGAGAACAGCCACGGGCCCTCCGTGAACGGCGGCGTGCTGGTGTCCTCGATCGGCATCCCGGGCGACGCCGAGCGGACCGAGGCGAGCGCAGCCTTCGTGCTGATCAGCCCGGCGAAGCTCGCAAAGGAAAGGTCCGTCCAGATGGGCCGGGTTGTCCGGTAGCGCGCGGGCTCTGGGCGCATGTCGCGCTCGTACCATCCGACGCCGAACCCGTCGGCGTTGATCGATCCGTGCGTCTGGTGCCGCGGCGCGAACGCCTGCTGCAGCAGCGAGTGTTTTGGCTTGAGGATCAGCTTCTCGAGCGTGATCGGCGGGCCGACGTAGACGAGGTGGCGGCACATGACGACTAGGCCTCGGCCGCGCAGCGCAACCCGGCGAAGACCTGCCTGCGGATCGGGTAGTCCCAGTTCCGGAACGTGGCGCGCTCAACGCTGGCGTCGGTCGCCCACGAGCCCCCCCGCAGGATCTTGTACTCGTTCCCGAAGAACACCTCGGAGTACTCGCGGTACGGGAACGAGACGAAGCCGGGGTAGCCGTCGAAGTCGGTGGCGGTCCACTCCCACACGTCGCCGAGCATCTGCTCGGGCCCGTCCGTCTCGCCGTCGTGGCCGGCCGCCTTCTCCCACTCCGGTTCGGTGGGCAGCCGGGCACCGCGCCAGCGGGCGAACGCGTCCGCCTCGTGCCAACAGACGTGTTGGACCGGCTCATCCGGCGGCACCTCCTCGTGCCGGGCGTAGCGCCGGCGCGACCAGTCACCCCCGCCCTCACGCCGCCAGAACAGCGGCGCGGCGGCGCCGGACTCCTCACGCCACGCCCACCCATCGGCGCCCCACAGCCGAGCGTCGTCGTAGCCGCCGTCCTCGACGAACGCGCGGTAGTGCCGGTTCGTCACGGGCGTCCGATCGATGCGGAACGGCGGCAGCTCGACCTTGTGGCGGGGCCGCTCGTTGTCATACACCCACGCGTGCTCGTCGGTGCCCATCGCGAACGGCCCGCCCGGGATCTCGACCATGCCCTCGATGCCCTCGGCGCCGCGTCGGGACGTCGAGGGGTGCCAGCCTGCCGCGTCGGGGTGCGCGAAGTTCTCCATGAGCTGGATGGTGGCGAGCATCGTCTCGTCGTGCTGGTGCTCGTGCTGGACGACCATGCCGTACACGAACCCGTCGCGCAACAGTGGGTTGTCGGAGTCGAGATCAACCGTCGCCAACACGTCGAGCACGCGGCTGCGCACGCCGGCGACGAACGCGCGGGCGTCGGCGGGTCCGAGGATCGGCAGCGACGGACGATCGCGGCGGGGGTGCTTGAACGCGTCGTAAACGTCGTCGAACAGCTCGTTGGTGGGAGGAGCGCCGGCGAGATTGCGTACCAACCACAGCTCCTCGTAGTGGCCGACGTGCGCGAGGTCCCACACGAGCGGCGACATGAGCTCGGACACCTGGCCCTCGAGTCGGGCGTCGTCGATCGGCTCGAGCAGGCCCAGGGTGCGCGCCCGCGCGTCGCCAAGGCCGGCCACGATGCGGTCCTGGCTGTCGACGATCACGCCCACGTCGCCTCGGCGAACTCGTCGGGCGCCGGGATCAGCGTCTCGTCGTCCTGCCACGCCTCGAGGCGGTCGTCGGCCGGACACCGGCCCTGGGCGACGTAGCGGTCGACGAACGCCTCGACCGCCAGGACCGTGGTCGCGTCCGTCCCGAGCTGCACCATCGCGTGCAACGCGGCGTCGAACGCGGAAATGGCCGCCTCGCCGAGCTCGGGATGGCCGAGGCCGTGGCGGGCGGCGTCGACCCAGCGGCCGCGGGTTGCCTCGATCGCCGGCGCCGACGCCTCGGCGGCGGCGTCGTCGCAGACGAGCGTGGTGGCGACGGCGACGGCGGCCCGCCACCACGGGTCGGGCAGCGAGTCGATCATGCGCATCTCGAGCCAGCCGCGCGGCCGCACGGGCGGGAACAACGTCGTGAAGTGGTACGCCACGTCGTCGAGGGTGGGGAAGCCGAGCTCGTGGCCGCGCTCGATCCAGTTCTCGAGCGTCAGTGTTTCGAGGATCGGGACGTACTCGGTCTCGTCCCGGCGGATGAACATCACTCGTGCTGCCAGCGCGTAGTCGGCCCACGCGCTCGCCGGGTCGGCGCCGTTGCCGTCGGCGGCGATGGTCCGGCACGCGTCGACCTCCGTCCAGACGGCGAGGCGCCGCGACCGCCACCCGCTCGGCGCGCCACCGGCCAGAGGAGAGTTCGCGAACGCGGCGGCGAGCAGCGGGCCCGCGTCGTGGGCGCGGTGCCAGCGCCGTTCGGCGTCGGCGGGAGTCGCGCCGAGGTCGACGTTCACCTGCACCGCGGCGGTCGAGCGCATCATCGTGCGCCCCGCCGCGCACTGCGCGTCGAAGTACGTCTCCATCGCCTCGTAGCGTGGCGAGTCGATGTACCGAGACCGGGGCGGGCCGGGATCGAGACCGACGCCGACGAGCCCGATGCCGCGATCGCCGAGGTCGGCGGTGAGCGCGGCGGCGTCCGACGCGATGGACGCGCAAGCGGGGCCGATGCCGCGCAGCGGCGGCGAGCTGAGCTCGACCTGACCCCCGGGCTCGAAAGTGAGGCGGCTGCCGGCGGGAAGCTCGGCCCCCGCCTCACCCACCAGATCCGGCAGCACGGGCTGGGTCGGGTCGGAGAGATATACGGCCAGCCACTCGATCTCGACGCCGATCCGGCCGGAAGCGGAGGGGAGGAAGCACTGCTCGTCGACCAGGCGGCGGACGTCGCGCGTCGTCAGGGACTGGCGGGCGGTGGGCACGGTTACCGGTACCCGTAGTGGGCGCTGACCCAAGTGAGGTTCCGCACGGGTGATGTCCAGAAGTACAAGGAGTTCATCGGTTCCTCCTGCCTCGTTCGGTTGTGGGTGTCTCGAGTACTACGGGGTCGGGGGCGGTTCGGACGGGACGCCGGACGCCTAACGATCTGAGCTCGCGAGTTGTCTCAGGCCGGCATGTCAGGTCGGCGACCGCGACGGTGCCGTCGGGAAAGCGCTTGGAGACGGAGTCGAGGCGGATCATGTTCCGGACCCCCGGTCGGTCGCCGAAGGCTACCCCCGCCTCACCGGGCCCCGTGACCACCCGCGGCGGCCTCGCGGAAGATCTCGGCGAAGCGGCTGGTGGCAGCGGGCGGTTGCCTCGGGCGGCGTCGTTTGCGTTCGGCGGCGCCCGTGCCGGCGGGCGCGTGCTCGACGAGCGCCTCGGCGAGCGCGGATGCATCACTGGGGGGCACGGTTGTGCCGCTGCCGGGGGGTGCGTGGGCGACGATCTCAGGCGCCCCGCCGGCGTCGGTGACGACGACGGGCGTCCCGCTCGCCAGCGCCTCCACCGCGACCTGTCCGTACGGCTCGGGCTCGGTCGACGGCATCACGAAGAGGTCGAGGTCGGCGTACAGCTCGGGCATGTCGGTGCGCGGCCCCAGCCAGTGGGCGTCCGCAAGGTTGGTGGCGCGGGTCGCGAGGTCCGTCGCCAGCTGCTCCTTTCCCGTGACCGGTCCGCCCGCCACGACGAGGTGGAGATCGGGGCGACGAGCCTTGGCCGTCGCGTATGCGTCGAGCAGCACCTCGAAGCCCTTCCAGGTGTCGATGCGCCCGGCGGCGCCGACGAGCGGCGCGTCGTCGGGGATGCCGACGCGGGCCCGGAACCGGCCCGCGAGGTCGGGGTGGAACTCGGCGACGTCGACGGTGTCGTACACGACCTCGACGTTGCCGGGATCGAGCTGGTCGGAGATCGCCTGCGACATGCAGACGACCTTCACCGCGAAGTGGTGGGCGAGGAAGCGCTCGAGCCGGAGCGCGGCGGGCGACTGCACGACGATCTCGCGCGCGTGCCAGACGTGCGGGCGGCGCGTGATCGCGGCCGCGGCCCACCCGTACAGCGAGTTCAACGAGTTCGTGTGCACCACGTCGACGCGCAGGCGCCGGACGAGGCGTGCGATCCGTCCCACCGCCGGCGGCCATCCCGCGACGTACCCGGTCCACTCCGCCGCGCCGTGGCTCGTGGACAGCCGCTCCATCGGTACCGTGTGGAGCGTCGCGTCAGCGCCGGCGAACTCGTCGGCCAGCGGTGAGGGGCCCGGCAGCACGAGGTGGAAGTCGAACTCGTCGGATGGCAGGCTGCGCACCATCCGCAGGAGCGCGTGATCCGACCCGCCGCGCTCGGCGACCGGTTGGACGGAGAGCAGCCGGATCATGCGTGTCGCCCTGAACCTCGAGCAGTTACTCCAACCGGCCCCGGGTGGGATCGGTCGCTACACGGCCGAGCTGGCGAGGCTACTGCCCACGCTTCCCTTCGGCGACGACGGCCTCGCCGACGACGGCGGGGACGCGATCACGTTGCTTCCGTTCGTCGCGCGGCACCGGCGCGCGCAGGTGCGAGCCGCGCTGGCCGAGCACGGGCTCGGCGACCTCGACCCCGTCGTGCTGCCTCTCCCACGACCGCTCCTGTACGACGCGTGGCATCTGGTAGGCCGGCCGCGACTGGACCGCACGCGCCGGCTCGCTGACGCCGACGTCGTGCACGCGCCGTCCGTGGCGGTGCCACCCCGGTCGCGTGCGCCGCTGGTCGTGACCGCGCACGACGCCGCCCCACTCGTTTTCCCCGAGACGTACCCGCGGCGCGGCCGCCGGTTCCACGCCCAGGGCCTCGCCGCCGCCGCCAAACGCGCCGACCTCGTGATCACCGTGTCGCACGCCGCCGCCGAGGAGCTCGCTGCGTACACGGGGATCCCGCCTGAGCGCGTCCGCGTGGTCCCGAACGGGGTCGGGCTCGACGTCGCCACCGACGCCGAGGTCCTCGCCGTCGGACGCCGGCTCGGTATCGACGACGCGCCCTACGTGTTCTGGGTCGGCAGCCTCGAGCCGCGCAAGAACGTCGGGCTCTTGGTCGACGCGTTCGCGCGGTGGGCGGCGACGACGGATCTCCCGCACCGGCTGGTGCTCGCCGGGCCGGCCGGCTGGGTGGAGGACGCGAGCACCGTGCTCGCCCCGGCCGGAGCGCTGGGAGACCGGGTCCGGACCGTCGGGCGCGTCGACGACGCGACGGTGCGCGCGCTGTATCGCGGCGCCGACCTCTTCGCCTTCCCGAGCCGCCACGAGGGCTTCGGGATCCCGGTCCTCGAGGCGATGGCACAGGGCACGCCGGTGGTCGCGGCGGACATCCCGCCGGTGCGCGAGGTCGCCGCCGACTCGGCGCGGCTGCTGCCACCTGATGACCCCGACGCGTGGGTGGACGCGCTCGACGCGCTGTTGCACGACGAGGTCGAGCGGTCGCGGCTGGCTGGCGCGGGCCGTGAGCGCGCGCAGGGATACTCGTGGACGCGCTGCGCGCAGGCGACCCGGGCCATTTATCGCGAGGCCGTCGGTGCGTGATCGCGATCGGCCCCGCCTCGCGGCGGGGCCGATTCGCGTGTGAGTTGTGATCGCGTCAGTTGCTGACGGTGATCGCGCAGCTCGCCATCCCGCGCTTCTCGAGATAGCGCTGGTGGTAGTCCTCGGCGGACCAGAACTCGGGCGCGGCCGTGATCTCAGTGACGATCGGCCGCTTGAACCGCGCCTGCGCAGCCTCCTTGGACGCCTTCGCCGCGATCTCCTGCTCGGGCGAGTGGAAGGAGATCGCCGAGCGGTACTGGTCGCCGACGTCGGGGCCCTGCCGGTTGAGCTGCGTCGGGTCGTGGAGCTGCCAGAAGGCGTCGAGCAGCTGGTCGTAGGTCACCTGAGCGGGGTCGTACTCGACGAGCACCGCCTCGGCGTGGCCCGTCGTGTGGCTGCAGACCTGCTCGTAGCTCGGGTGGTCGGTGCGCCCGCCGGTGTAGCCGACGGTCGTCGCGATCACGCCGGGGATCTGCCGGAACTCGGCCTCGACTCCCCAGAAGCATCCGGCCGCGAACGTCGCCTTCTCGGTGTGCTGTGTGTCCGTCATGTCCCGATTCCTACCGTTCCCCCTCGTCGCGTCTGCGTCGTGCGGTCATCCCAGTGAACACCACCCCGGCCGGGTTGTTCCGGTCGCTACCAGCCCCGGTCGACCCACTCCTGGAGGTGCGGGCGCTCGGTGTCGAGGGTCGTGTCGAGGCCGTGGCCGGGGAGCACGAGCAGGTCGTCGGGCAGCGTGAACAGCCGCCGGTCGATCGACTCGATGATCTGGTCGAAGTTGCCGCCCGGCACGCTCGTGTTCCCCGGGCCGCCCGGGAACAGCGTGTCGCCGCTGAACAACACGGGGTGGCCCTCGAGCCGGAAGCACGTCGATCCCGCCGTGTGCCCGGGCGTGTGGATGGTGCGCAGCCGTAGGTCGCCCACCTCGATCACGTCGTCGTCGGGGATCGTGAAGTCGTACGACGGGAGCATCGACGCGTCCTCGGCCGCGATCCCGACGTCGATGCCGGCGTCGCGGACCGCCTCGACCGCCTGGATGTGGTCCCAGTGCCCGTGGGTGGTCAGCACGCGCCGCACGCCCGTCGCGCGGCTGACCTCGAGCAGGAGGTCGTGCTCGTTGGCGGCGTCGAGGAGCGCCGCCTCGCCGGTGCGCTTGCTGCGGACGACGAAGACGTTGTTCTCGAACGGCCCCACCGTGAGCTTGTCGATCCGCACGTCGGCGCTCTCGAAGTGGGGAGGTCGGGCCATGAGCCAACGGTACCGCCCGGTGGAAACTTGACCGAACGGTCCAGTACCGTCCGAATGTGCGGACGAGCTTGCCCGAGGGAGCCGGGTAATCGTGGACTTTACGGACACGCCCGCGGAGGCCGCGTTCCGAGACGAGGTGCGCACGTGGCTCGCCGAGCACCTCGTGGGCGAGCTCGCGGAGCTGGGCGGCGGGGGCGGACCGGCCGACGAGAGTGACTGGGACCTGCGCCTCGAGTGGGAGCGCGTGCTCGGCCGCGACCGCTGGATCGGCCTCGGGTGGCCGAAGGAGTACGGCGGGCGCGCCGCGAGCTTCGCCGAAGAGGTCATCTTCAACGAGGAGTACGCCAAGGCGGACGCGCCGTCCCGGGTCAGCTTCTTCGGTGAGGGCCTGTTCGCGCCCACGCTGATCGCGTACGGGACCGAGGAGCAGAAGCAGCGCTTCCTGCCCACGATCCAGGCCGTCGAAGAGCTGTGGTGCCAGGGTTACTCGGAGCCGAACGCCGGCTCCGACCTGTCGAACGTCCAGACCCGCGCCGTCCTCGACGGCGACGAGTGGGTGATCAACGGCCAGAAGGTATGGACGACGCTCGCGCACCGGTCCGACTGGTGCTTCGCGGTGGTGCGCACGGACCCGGCGGCGCCGCCGCACAAAGGCATCTCGTACCTGCTCGTCCCCATGAAGCAGGAAGGCGTCACGGCGCGGCCGCTCGAGCAGATGACGGGCACAGCCGAGTTCAACGAGGTGTTCTTCGACGACGCCCGCACCGACAAGCAGAACATCGTCGGCGAGGTGAACGACGGCTGGAAGGTGGCGATGGCGACGCTCGGCTTCGAGCGCGGCACCGCGTTCCTGTCGCAGCAGCTGGCGTTCCAGCGCGAGCTGTCGGACCTCATCGAGGTCGCGCAGAAGAATGGCGCGACCGCGGACGAGACGATTCGCGATCGGCTCGCCGACGCGTACATCGGCGTCCAGATCATGAAGTACAACGGCCTGAGGATGGTCACGAGCCTCGTGAAGAAGGGCGTGCTCGGGCCCGAGGCGAGCATCGGCAAGGTGTTCTGGACCTCGTGGCACCAGAAGCTCGGCGAGCTGGCGATGGACGTGCTCGGCGCCAACGCGCTCGTCGTCGCGGGCGAGCCCGGCGGGCACTACGAGCTCGACGACCTCCATCGCATCTTCATGGCGAGCCGCGCGGAGACCATCTACGCCGGGTCGAGCGAGATCCAGCGCAACATCATCGGCGAGCGGGTGCTCGGGCTCCCGCGTGAGCCGCGAGCCTGAGGGGGAGACATGAACTTCGCGTTCTCGGAGGAGCAGGAGCAGCTCCGCGACGCCGTCCGGAAATTCATGGAGGCCAAGTCGCCCTCGTCCGAGGTGCGGCGCCTCATGGAGACGACCGAGGGGTACGACGAGGCCGTCTGGAAGCAGATGGCGCAGGAGCTCGGGCTCCAGAGCCTGCACATTCCGGAGGCGCACGGCGGCCAGGGGTTCACGTTCGTCGAGCTCGGCATCGTGCTCGAGGAGATGGGCCGCGTCCTCCTGTGCGCGCCGTACTTCTCGACCGTCGCGCTGGCGGCGAACGCGATCATGAACGCCGGTTCCGACGCGCAGCAGGGCGAGCTGCTTCCGGGGATCGCGTCCGGCGAGGCGATCGCCGCGCTCGCCTTCACCGAGCCGAACGGTCGGTGGGACGCCTCCGGCATCACGATGGAGGCCAGCGGCAAGGGCGACAGCTACGAGCTATCGGGGACGAAGATGTTCGTGATCGACGGGCACACTGCCGACACGATCATCGCCGTGGCGCGGACTGCCGGCACCAGCGGCGAGGACGGCATCTCGTTCTTCGTCGTCGACGGCGATGCCTCCGGGCTCACGCGCACGCCGCTGGCGACGATGGACCAGACCCGGAAGCAGGCCCGCCTCGACTTCTCCGGTGTGGCAGCGCGCCCGCTCGGCGATGTGGGCGCGGGCTGGGCCGCGCTGTCGAAGACGCTCGACCAGGCTGCCGTGTGCCTGTCGAACGAGATGGTCGGCGGGGCGCAGAAGGTATTGGAGATGTCGGTCGAGTACGCCAAGGTGCGCGTCCAGTTCGGCCGTCCCATCGGGTCGTTCCAGGCCATCAAGCACAAGTGCGCCGACATGCTGCTCGAGGTCGAGTCGGCCAAGTCCGCCGCGTACTACGCGGCGTGGGCGGCGGCCGAGGACAACGAGGAGCTGCCGGTGGTCGCGAGCCTGGCCAAGGCCTACTGCTCCGACGCGTACTTCCACGCCGCCGCCGAGAACATCCAGATCCACGGCGGCATCGGCTTCACGTGGGAGCACGACGCGCACCTCTACTTCAAGCGCGCGAAGAGCTCCGAGATCCTGCTCGGGGACGCGACGTACCACCGGGAGCTGCTCGCACAACGCATCGGCATTTGAGCGAGGCGAGCGGCCCATGCAGATCGTCGCCGGCGTCCTCGTCGTCGCGATCGTCGTCGCGGTCGCAGCGTGGCTCGTCATCCGCGAGGCCGGTCGCATCGCCAAGGAGCCACCGCCGGCGATCTTCGACCTCGACGAGGCTCACGATTGGGTCGTCGCGCACGTGCCCGACGACGTTGCCGCCACCCTCACGTCCGACGATGTCCGCCGGATCCTCGAGTTCCAGCTCGAGTACTTCGAGAAGAAGGGCGTGTCGGGGAACGGGTCGGGCACCAAGGCGTCAGGACCGATTGTCATCGGCGGCGCCGAAGCCGTGGCCTACATCGTCGAGCGCGCCGCGAGCACGGGCGAGGCCTACCTGCCCGAGCAGGTGCACGGCGTCCTCGAGACGCAGCTCACGTACCTGCGCTCCATCGGGGCGGTCGGACCTCCCGCAGACGACGAACCCGACACCCCGTAGCCACGCGCACGCGAGTGGCTGTCCTCATGCGCGCGGCTCGTACCGGTTGAGGCCCGAGCGGTCGCGCCGGCACGGGTGACCGAAATGGTCGCCGCGGTACTTCGGTGATCGGTAGAGCCGTGAGACGCTCGTCTCGGCGCCGGGAAGTCGATCCGCGACGATGTCGTCGCGCACGAAGAACGCATTCGCACCATGCGACTCGCACCCGACGAGCGAGTAGCCGAGCGTCGCCGCGAGCTCGTTCAAGGCATCGAGGCTGGCCCCGAACCTGCGGCTGCCGTCCCAGAAGCGGCCCGGCCGGTACCGCTGGACCCAGAGAGCACCCGGCGTGGCGGACGCGTTGTACTCGATCACGACGACGCGCGGGTGGTACCGGCGTCCGATGCTCCTCCAGACGTAGTAGTCGACGCCGTCGAGGTCGATCACCAGCAGGTCGAGCTCGACGGGGACGCCGGTGCGCTCGAGGATCCCGGCAGCCGAATCGGGCGTGACGGTGACGCACTCGACGGTCACGTCCCGGCTTCCGATAATCCGCGCCGCTTCCTCGGCCGAGGGACGATCGGCCTCCACCCAGAGACCCGACCATCCCGCCTCGACGAGCCGGCGTGTGTTGTTCTCGTGTCCGTCGCCCGCCGCGACTTCGACGAACGAGTCGGTCACCGTGCCGATGCGCTCGAACAGCGCCTCGAGCATCCCGTCTTCGCCGAACTGGGAGAACGTGCCGGCCTCGCGGGCGTTGAGCCACGAGCCGGACCCTTGCTCTCGAC
>JBKOZX010000081.1:0-3476 GCA_046726115.1 Actinomycetota bacterium
GGTACAGCGTGTACGTGCCGTTGATGTCCTGTGGAGTGCGACCCGGCACCAGCGCCACGCCGAACGCGTGCGACCACTGCTCCTGGTCGAAGGTGCGGCCGAAGATCGACGTGTCCGCGAGCACCGACGGCCCGACGATCCACTCGGGATGGTAGTTCTGCGCGCTTGCTTCCTTGGTGAGCGACGCAGGCGTGAGCGGGTCTCCCGTGTAGATCACGGTCGTCACACCGGCGCTCTTCATCTTCGTGATGATCGTGCGGGCGTTCTCCTGCAGCTTGGCCGGGTCGAGGAAGAACGACTGGTCTGCCTTCACCTTGATGCCGTACTTCTTGAGCCCGGACTCGAGGGTGTCGAACAGCCCCTTGTACTGGCCGTCCGGCGTGTCGTAGTGGGCGATGCCGTACACACGGTTCTTGTTCTTCGTGGCATCGTCACCGGCGTACTGGGCCTTGCCCGGTCCCGCCTGCTTGCCGATGAGCTCCACCGAGAGTCGAGCGGCTTCCTCCGGCGAAGGACCGACGGGCCAGATGTATGGCTGGTCGGAGTTGATGATGTTCTGAGGCACTGAGGTGGCGCAGGTCCCTACGCACAGCACGCCGCGGTGGGCGAGCTCGTCGGAGAAGACCGTCGTCGACTGCTGCGGTCCGCCGAGGACCGCGAACGGCTTCTTGTCGGCGATGGCAATCGCGTCGGCCTTGGCCGCGGTCGTGTCGGCGCCGCTGCCGCTCCCAAGGTAGAACTCGACCGAGATCTGGCGGCCGTACAGCTCGAACATCTTGTTGTAGATGTCGACGTATCCCTGCCACGTGTCCTTGATCGACTGCGGGTCGAGGCTCGCGCCTGCCGCGATGATCTGGCCCGCGAGCAGCGGGTCCTTGGCCGGGTCGCCCACGTAGACGACGATCTTGATCTCGTTGCCGGTCACGCCCTGCGATGTCGACCCCCCGTTCTTGCCGGTGAAGGGTTGGACACACGGCGCGGCGTAGACCGTCGGGATCTTGACGCGGCCTGTCGTCGTGTCACAGTTCGGGCCGAAGTCGATGTTGGTCTTGCCGACCAGCTTCGCCTTCTCCGGCGTCATCGGCCCGGATTTGACCAGCGCCTGGTTCTTCTGCGCGTCGGCCTGGTCGCTCTCGGGAGATGCAGCCGCGACCGCCGCGAGCAAGCCCGCGGCGACGGTTACCACGACAACGATGCCCAGGAACGACATGGAGCGTCGAGCTGCTCTTGATCGGCGAGCAGGTTGCTTGGCCATCTTCTGTGCCTTCCTTTCCGAAATGCTCAGTCGGGTCGCGGGTCCGTGAGCAGGGCGGTCTGTGCGCCCGAACGCGCGACGGTTGCTTCGGTCGTGCCCAGGTACGAGGCGATCACGGCGGGGTGGTGGACGACGTCGGCGGGCGATCCCTCTGCGATGACCTCGCCGAGGTCGAGGGCGATCATCCGGTCCGCGATCGAGGTCAGGAGCGGAAGGTCGTGCTCGATGACGAGCAGCGTCGCTCCGAGCGAGTCGCGCACCCGGGTCAGCAGCGGCCCGAGCGCCTCGGCCTCGCGCTGCGCGATCCCACTCGACGGCTCGTCGAGGAGGAGGACTGCGGGCTCGTGTGCGAGGACGCACGCGAGGTCCACGATCCTGCGACTGCCGGTGGAGAGCTCGTGCACGAACTTGTCGCGGAACGCGCCCAGACCGACCATGTCGATGAGCTCGTCGACCCGGGCGTTGACGCGCCGCTCGGACTTCCAGACCATCGGGAGGTGTAGCGCCGCCGCGAAGGGGTCGCGTACCTTCACGTGCGTCTCGAGCGCCACCGCGATCGTCTCGTGCACGGTCAGCGCAGGGAACAGCCGCCCGTCCTGGAACGAGCGTCCGAGGCCGAGCCGGGCGCGAGCTTGCGCCGACCTGCGCGTGAGCTCGTGGCCGCGGCCGCCGGCATTGAGATGGATGGTGCCCCCGTCGGAGGGAAGGAAGCCGCAGATGACGTCGAAGAGCGTCGTCTTGCCGGCGCCGTTGGGTCCGATGAAGCCGAGGATCTCGGCCCGGGCGACGTCGAAGGACACGTCGTTGAGCGCGGTGACGCCGCCGAACCGCTTCGACACGTCCCTGACCTCGAGGCTCGGCCCGCGCTCGCCGTCCCGGGCCACGGGAGCGGCGTGTTCGCGCGCGGCCCCTTCGCCGTTCGGCGTGAGCTCCGCCGACGCCGCGCTCGACGCGCCCTCGAGGAACACCGACCGCAGCACATCCGGCCGCTCGAGGAGCTCGGCGGTGGGGCCGTGGAACCGGATCTCGCCCTTCTCCATGAAGTACGCCTCGTCGGCGAGCGTGAGCGCGAGGTTCACCGACTGCTCGACCAGGATGATCGTGATGCCCTGTTCGCGCATCGCCTTCACGATGTCGAGCAGCTGGGCGATGACCGTCGGCGCGAGCCCGAGCGAGAGCTCGTCGATCATGAGCAGCCGGGGCTTCCCGATGAACGCCATGCCCAGCGTGAGCATCTGCTGCTGGCCACCGGACAGGTTCCCGGCCGGCTCGTGGAGCCGGTCGCGCAACACGGGGAAGTACCCCATCACCCGCTCCGTCGCCTGCCGGAGCTCGTCGTGCTCGCGTCGCTGCAGCCAGCCCGCAAGACGAAGGTTCTCCGCCACGGTCAGCGACGGGAAGACACCCTGCCCGCCCGGCACCTGCGTCACGCCGCGCCCTGCGATCTCGTCGGGCGGGGTGTGGGTCATGTCTCGGCCGTCGAAGATGATCGCTCCGCCGGTCGCCTCGACGAGGCCGGAGATCGCCCGGAGCAGCGTCGACTTCCCTGCGCCGTTCGTCCCGAGCAGCGCGACGATCTCGCCCTCGTCGACCTCGAAGTCGACGCCGAACAGCACCTGAACGCTGTCGTAGTGCACGTCGACACCGCGCACGAGGAGGAGCTTGGACTTCCCCCGCTGCCGTTCGTACACGGCCTCCGACTGCGCGGCCGCTGCCGCCCACACTCTTCGGATGTCGCCCGCGACTTGCGACCCGGCGGAGGCGAGGATGAGTCCGCCGAGTACGAACACGGGCGCCGCCGCCAGCAGCGCGTTCCGGATGCCGTAGGCATCGGCGATGCCGCCGACCACGGGGAGCAGGAGTAGGCCGGGGATGATCCACATGGCGGCGACGGCGAAGCCGAAGGAGCGCACCTTCGGGGGCACCGCCAGCGAGAGCACGCTGTAGATGCCTGGCACGAGCAAGCCGAGCGAGGCCGAGATCAGGATGTTGCAGGCGATGGCGAAGGGCAGGTTGGGTGCCTGCGAGAACCCGACCCACACGACTGCGATGACGCCCGTGACGCCGGCCAGGAACTTGAGCACGAGACCGGGATCGCGTGCCATCAACCGGGTCGCGATCGGGATGCCGATGAAGAAGCCTACGATCTGGGCCGGCTCGGCGACGGCGGCGATAACGCCCCGCTGCACCTCGTTCAGGCCGAAGATGTCTTGGTAGAACA
>JBKOZX010000082.1:0-3525 GCA_046726115.1 Actinomycetota bacterium
CGCTGCCCCCCGTGATGAAGGGCCACAGCGCCCAGGGGGCTGATCACCCCCTGATTCGTGCGGGAGTCCAGCGCCTAATCCGTGGGGCCGACGCAGTCGCCCCACAACAGCGCGTGCTTCGGGTCGATGAGGTCGGCGAGCTGGTCGGTCGAGGCGTCGTCGTGCCCGTCGACGTCGGGGTGGTACAGCCATGCCCTGATCATTCGGGCCAGCGTAGAGCGCATCGCCGTCCGCGAACCTGACCGACCGGTCAAGAGATCGGTACGATGCGTGTATGGCTGTCGAAGCGCCCGACATCACCGCCGAGCAACTGCGAGAGCAGACGCTTGCCTGGCTGCGCGACAACTTGCCGCCGGGTTGGATGGAGGCGGTCGACGCCGGCGACGACGAGACGGTCGCCGCCCTCCGCAAGGAGATGGACTACGCCGAGTGGTGCGTCCGCTTCGGCGAGGCCGGCTACGCGACGCCGACGTGGCCCAAGGACGATGGCGCCGGGCTCTCGCTCACGCCAGCGCAGGCGAAGGTCGTCAACGAGGTCCTGAACCACTACCGCGTGCACCGGCCGTTCAACATCATCGGCATCGGGATGGGCGGTCCCACGATCATCTCGTGGGGGACAGAAGCGCAGCGGCAGCGCCTGCTGCGCCCGCTCGCCACCAACCAGGAGATCTGGTGTCAGCTCTTCAGCGAGCCGAGCGCCGGGTCCGATGTCGCCGGCCTGTCGACGAGGGCAGTCCGCGACGGCGACGAGTGGGTCGTCAACGGTCAGAAAGTCTGGACGAGTCTCGCCCACCTCGCGAAGTGGGGCATGCTCCTTGCGCGCACCGCACCCGACCTCCCGAAGCACAAGGGTCTGTCGTACTTCGTCGTCGACATGCAGGCGCCGGGCGTGACGGTGCGTCCCCTCGTGCAGATCACCGGCGACGCCGAGTTCAACGAAGTGTTCTTCGACGACGTGCGCATCCCCGACTCGATGCGGGTCGGTCCCGAAGGCGAGGGCTGGCGCGTCGCCATCACGACGCTGATGAACGAGCGGGTGTCGCTGTCGGGCGCGGGCTCCGTGAGCGGCGACACAGTCGGCGGCAGCCCGGTGTCATGGCTCCTCGAGCGCCACAAGGGCGTCACCGATCCGATGACGCGGCAGCGTCTCTCGCAGGCGTATATCGAGAGCCGGCTGATCCGGATCAACAACGAGCGGGCGGCGGGGAAGCGGAAGAGCGGGGGCGAGGTGGGGCCGGAAGGCTCGATCACCAAGCTGATGTCGGCGGAGTTCAACCAGCGTCTCCAGAACCTCGCCGTCGACCTCGAGGGCATCGGCGGCGTCGCGTGGGAGGGCGAGCAGGCGCAGCGCGGTCAGCGCGGACGCCCCACGTGGCTCGCCGACGGCACCGATCGCGGCACCCTGGCACGCGGCTTCTTGCGCGCGCAGGCGAACACGATCGAAGGCGGCACGTCCGACATCATGCGCAACATCCTCGGTGAGCGGGTCCTCGGTCTGCCCAAGGACCCCGACGTGTCGCGTGACGTCGCATGGAAGGACGTCCTGCGCAGCGGCTAGATCCCGCGCAGCGGCCATGAACCGAAAGCTGCGGTCGTACCTCCGCCGGCGGGGCGTCCCGGCGGAAGAGATCGCCCGAGCCGAGCGCGAAGACAGGGTGCTGCTGCTCGCGTTCGATTACCAGCTCATGCCGGGACGGCCCCGCTACACGTTCGCGGAGGCCTGCCGTCGGGCCGGGTTCGATGTCGACACGGCGAAGCGACTCTGGCGTGCCCTCGGTTTCCCCGACGCGCCGCCGGAGGAGCGGCTGTTCCGCGACGAGGACGTCGAGACGATCATCACGATGCGCCAGCAGATCGACTCCACCATCGTCCCCGTCGGTGAGAATTACGTGGAGCTCGTGCAGATCGTGCGGGTCGTTGCTGGGTCGTTGGCCAAGATCGCCGAGGTCGAGAGCGACGCGCTTGCAAACGCGGTGCGGGAACGACGGCAACTGGGCGTGCCCGACGAGGAGATCGCGATTCAGCTCACCGACTCGTTGGACTGGTCGAGGTTGTCGCGGCTCATCGACTACGCGTTACGCCTCCAGCTCCGAGCGTCGGCGCGGCGCAAGCTCACCGCCACCGATCCGCAAGCGATCGGCGCCGAGGATCTGGCAGTCGGATTCGTCGACCTCGTGGGGTACACGGCACTGAGCCAGGAGCTCGAGCCCGAGGAGCTCGGCGCGCTCGTGAGCCGGTTCGAGGAGCTCGCGTACGACACGGTGACCGAGCACGCGGGTCGCGTCGTCAAGACCATCGGCGACGAGGTCATGTTCGTCGCCGCCGACACCGCCAGCGCAGCACGGATCGCGCTGCGCCTCACGGAGCGGTCGGCGGTCGACGAGCTGCTGCCGGAGGCGCGTGCCGGGCTCGCCAGCGGCACGGTCCTCGCCCAGGAAGGCGACTACTACGGCCCCGTCGTCAACTTGGCGAGCCGTCTGGTCGAGCTGGCCCGGCCGGGAAGCGTGCTGGCATCCGGCGAGCTGCACGCCGACCTCGCCGACGACCCTTCGTTCACATGGCAGCGGCTCCGCAGCCGCCGCATTCGCGACATCGGTCGGGTCGAGATCTGGGCGCTCGAGCGCGCCGAGCAACCCGTGACGGAGCCATAGGCGGCTAGCGGCCAGACAGGGGTGCGATACCTTCCTTTCGCATGGCTGCCTCCCCCCGCGACCACGCGGGTCACCCGCTGCGCCTGCTCGAGGTGCACGCGCACCCGGACGACGAGGCCTCGAAGGGCGCGGGCACGGTCGCCAAGTACACCGATGAGGGCATCCGCTGCGTCCTGGTGTGCTGCACCGGCGGCGAAGCCGGCGACATCCTCAATCCTGCCGCGGACACGCCCGAGATGCGTGAGAACCTGCGCGAGGTGCGCATGGCCGAGCTGCGCGCCAGCGTCAACGCCATTGGCTACGCCCAGCTGTACCTGCTCGGCTACCACGACTCGGGCATGCCCGACACCGAGACCAACGCCCGGCCCGACAACTTCGCCAACGCTCCGCTCGACGAGGCGGTGGGCAAGCTGGTCTCGGTCATCCGAGCCGAGCGGCCGCAGGTGATCGTCACCTACGCCGACGACCGCGAGTTCTACCCGCACCCCGACCACATCCGGGTGCACGAGATCTCCGTGCCCGCGTTCGACGCCGCCGGTGATCCCGACCGCTTCCCGGAAACGGGCGAGCCGTGGCAACCGTCGAAGATGTACTACATGGGATGGTCGAAGCGCCGCGTCCTCGCGCTGCACGAGGCGTACGTCCAGCACGGGTACGAGAGCCCGTTCGAGCGGTGGTTCGAACGTGGCTTCCCCGACGACGGTGACCGGTTCACGACACACGTCGACGTCGGCGGATACCTCGACCGGCGGCGCGCCGCGCTGCTGGCGCACCGGACGCAGGTCGATCCCGAGGGCTTCTGGATGAAGCTCCCTGACGAGGTCGTCCGGGACACGTTTCCGTGGGAGGAGTACGTGCTCGCGCGATCTCTCGT
>JBKOZX010000083.1:0-3565 GCA_046726115.1 Actinomycetota bacterium
CGGACGCCGGGCCGCATCGACTCGCCGGTCTCGCGCGAATCCGCGTTCCTCGCCAACAACCTGCTGTTCGCCGCGCTCGCGTTCGTCGTGCTCGTCGGGCTTGTCGTGGCGCTCTTCTTCTTCGTGCTGACGCTCGGGCCCGCGAACCCGTTCAAGACCCTGGCGACGGCGCCGGCCGACGGCCGGGGGCCGAACCCGCTGCTCCAGAACCACCCCCTGATGGCGTTCCACCCGCCGATGCTCTACCTCGGCTACGTGGGCTTCACCGTGCCGTTCATGTTCGCGATCGCGTCGCTCGTGACGGGGCGCGTCGGCGAGGGCTGGATGGCCGAGACCCGCCGGGCGACGCTCGTCGCCTGGGGCTTTCTGACCGTCGGCATCGTGCTCGGCGCGTGGTGGAGCTACGAAGTGCTCGGGTGGGGTGGGTACTGGGCGTGGGACCCGGTCGAGAACGCGTCGCTGCTGCCATGGCTCACCGCGACCGCGTTCATCCACTCGGTCATCGTGCAGGAGCGCCGCGCCATGCTGCGCGTCTGGAACCTGTCCCTCATCATCGCCACGTTCTGCCTCACGGTCCTCGGGACGTTCCTCACCCGCTCCGGGATTCTCAACTCCGTCCACTCGTTCACGCAGTCTGCCATCGGGCCGACGCTCCTCGTGTTCCTCGGCATCGTCGCCGCCACCGGCATCGGGCTCATCGCGTGGCGCGGCGACCATCTCCGGACGCCGGGCCGCATCGACTCGCCGGTCTCGCGCGAATCCGCGTTCCTCGCCAACAACCTGCTGTTCGCCGCGCTCGCGTTCGTCGTGCTCGTCGGGACGGTGTACCCGCTGATCGCCGAGGCGCTGCAGGGCAAGCAGCTCTCGGTGGGCGAGCCGTACTTCGACCGTATGACCACGCCGCTCGGGCTCGCTCTGCTGTTCCTCATGGCGGCGGCGCCGGCGCTGCCGTGGCGTACGACCAGTCACGAAGTGCTGCGCGACCGCCTGCTCGTGCCGGCGTGGGCGGGGGCGCTGACGATGGTCGTCGCGGTCGCGTTCGGCGCGCGCGAGCTCGCGCAGGTGCTCGCGTTCGGGCTGGCAGCATTCGCGCTCGCCGGGATCGCGCGCCAGTACGCGGTCGGAGCGCGCGGGCGCCGCCGCGCCAGCGGTGAAGCGTGGCCGGTCGCGCTCACGCGCATGGTGCGGGGCAATCCGCGGCTGTACGGCGGGCTCATCGTGCACGTCGGCGTGGTCATCGTGGCGGTCGCGATCGCGGCGTCGTCGGCGTACACGACCAAGCGCGAGGTCCACCTCGCCCAGGGTCAGTCGGCGACCGTGCGCGGCTACACGCTCACCTACGTCGGCACCCACGAGCGGCGCAGCGGCCAGAAGAACACCGTGTCCGCCGACGTGCGCATCCGTCGCGGGGGCGACGACCTCGGCACGTACGCGCCGGCGATCTCGACGTTCCCCAACTCGGCGCAGGGCATCGGGACGCCGTCGGTACGCACCGGCCTGCGGGAGGACGTTTACCTCACGCTCGTGTCGTCGCCGAACGAGCAGGGCCGGGCGACGATCGGCGTCGCGGTCAACCCGATGGTGCTGTGGTTGTGGGTCGGGGGCGGCGTCATGGCGCTCGGCACGATCCTCGCCCTGTCGTCGACGCTGCGACGCCGGCTGACGCCGGTCGCCGAGCCGCCGCCGGTGGAGCCGGCCCTCCGCGAGCGCGAGGAAGCGCTCACGTGAGGCACCGGGCTCGTTGGATCGCCCTCGCCGCCGGGCTCGTGGTCGCGGTGCTGGCGGTCGTCCTTGCGACCCAGGTCGGGACCGACCCCCGCGCCGACGCCAACAAGAGCCACCTCCTCGGTGAGAACGCGCCCGCCTTCGACCTCACCACGCTGGACGGCAGCCACGTCCGGTCGACCGACCTCGCCGGCAAGACCGTAATCGTCAACTTCTGGAACTCGTGGTGCATCCCGTGCCAGCAGGAGCACCCGGCGCTGGTCGAGTTCTACCGGCGCCACGCGGGCGACCCCGGCTTCGCCATGGTCGGAATCGTGCGCGACGACACCGAGTCCGCCGTTCGCGGCTACGTCAACGACGAGGGAGTGCCGTACACCGTCGCGCTCGATCCCGACGCGCAGGCATCCCTCGACTTCGGGACGCGCGGCCAGCCGGAGACGTACGCGATCTCGCCGGATGGTGTGATCGCGGGCACGCAGTTCGGGCCGTCGACCGTGGCCCAGCTCGAGACGCTGTACGGGGCGGCGAGAGGGCAGTCATGAGCCGGCGCGGCGTGGCCTGGGTCGTGCTCGCGGCCGTCGTCGTGATCACCTTGGCGATCGTCGCCTGGCCTCGGGGCGGGTCGCCGTCGAACGCGCAACGCGTGCGCTCGGTCAGCTCCGAGTTGCGTTGCCCCGACTGCGAGAGTCAGTCGATCGCGCAGAGCTCGACCGACGTCGCCCGCGCCGCTCGAGACGACATCCGCCGTCGGGTCGCCGCCGGCCAGAGCGACGCCGAGATCCGCCAGGCCTACATCGACAAATTCGGGCCCTCGATCCTGCTCAAACCTGAGAGCGGGGGGCTGGGGATCATCGTCTGGGGGCTCCCGGCGGCGGCGTTGGTGCTCGGCGCGGGCGGCCTCGTGCTCGCGCTGCGGCGTTGGCGACGCGAGCCGCACCTCCACGCGACCCAAGCCGACCGCGAGCTGGTGCAGCGAGCCCGGCCATGAGCACGAAGATCGATTCCGAAGCGCGCGACGAGCTCGAGCGCGAACGCGACTTCCTACTGAAGTCGCTCGACGATCTCGAGATCGAGCGCGCCGCCGGGAACATCGACGACGTGTCGTACACCGAGCTGCACGACGACTACACCGCGCGCGCCGCCGCAGCCATCCGCGCGCTGCGCGACGGCGTCGACGCCCGCCCCGTCCCACCGGCCGTGCCGTGGCGGCGTCGGGGCCTCGTCGTCGCGGGGATCGTCGCGTTCGCGGTGCTGGCGGCGGTCACGCTGGCGGCCGCGCTCGGGGCCCGCCTGCCGGGGCAGACGTCGTCCGGCAACCAACCGTCTTCGGCGCCCGGCCGCAGCGAGCGGCAGTCGCGCCTCGAGAAGGCAGTGCGCGACAAGCCCGACGACGTCCAAGCCCATCTCGCGCTGGCGCGCTTCCTCGAGCAGTCGGGGGACCCGGTGAGCTCGCTCAAGGAGTACGACGCAGCCGTCAAGGTCGCGCCCACCAACGCCGACGCGCTCGCGAACGCGGGCCGGCTCCGCTTCATCGTCGCAGGCCAGGTGCCCAGCCCCGACGCGCAGCGCCAGCTCGTCGCCGGCGCCCGCGACCTTCTCGACCGGGCCGTGCAAGCCGATCCCAACCACGCCGACGCGCACTACTACCGAGCCATCCTGCTGCTCGACGGGTACAACGAGGTCGACGGCGCCATCGGCGAGTTCCAGCGCTACCTCGTGCTCGCGCCCGACGGTCAGTTCGCGACACAGGCCCGCAACGCGCTCGCCCAAGCCGTGGAGCAGCCCGGGGGCTCGGGTAGCGTTCCTCCCACGAACGCACCCTGAGCGACCGGACGAGGGT
>JBKOZX010000084.1:0-4650 GCA_046726115.1 Actinomycetota bacterium
ACCTCGACGAGCCCGGGCTCGACGGAGAATCCCATCACGATCGGCGCTTCGGTGCTCTTCAACACGGCGTGGCACACCTCATCGACGGCGATCCGGAGGTCATCCGTCTCGTCACAGTCGAAACCGGCACGTTCGGCGGCATCCGCTGCGACCAGCCGCACTGTGCGCAGATGCTCGACCTTGGGCGGAACCTGCAGCCGGAGCTCGCAGTCACCCATGACGTTCTCGGGACTCTCGAGCATCACACGCACGACGGACTTACCCCCAAGGCATGTGCCTTGTACACGGTCGAACGTACCCACCATCGGCGATTTCCATGCGGCGGGCGGGCGGCCCCCATCCGGCGCCAGCTTCTGTTGCCTTGTCACGAGCGTGACTCGGGGGGGAACATCGGAGACCGCCCGAGGGCCACGAGAGGTCAGCCATGCCCGAACCCCGCGTCGAGATTCGACTGATCATCCCGGGCACGCCGGACTTTCTCCGGCTCGCTCGTCTGGCGGCCGCCGACGCGGGAAGCCGCGCCGGCCTCACGTACGACGAGATCGAAGACCTCCGCATCGGCGTCGACGAGCTCTGCCACTCGGTCATGCGCGCCGACGGCACCGGTGCGGTCACGCTGGTCTTCCGCCTGCTCGATGACGGCCTCGCGGTCGAAGGGGTCGGTCCGCCCGTCGAGCCCGGCGGTGAATCGAAGCCCAGCGAGCTCTCACGAACCATCGTCGCCGCCGTCGTCGACGAGCACGAGCTCGAGCGTGACGGCGACGCGCTCCGCTTCCGGCTCTTCAAACGAACGCACCTTCCCTGAGAATGCAGACCGACCCGGAGGAGCGGGCCGCTCTGTTCATGGAGTACCACCGCACCGGCGACCGCCGGCAGCGGGATCGGCTCATCGAGATGAACATCGGGCTGGCCGAGGCCGTCTCGCGTCGCTTCGGCGGGCGTGGGGAACGGCACGACGATCTCCTCCAGGTCGCCCTGGTGGGATTGCTCAAAGCGGTCGAGCGCTTCGATCCCGAGCGCGGACTCGCCTTCTCCAGCTTCGCGACGCCCACCATCGAGGGGGAGCTGAAGCGGCACTTCCGTGACCGGCGCTGGGCGGTGCGAGTTCCTCGGCGCCTGCAGGAGCTCATGCTCGAGGTGAACCAGAGCGTCGCGAGCCTGACGCAGCGGCGCGGGCGTTCACCCACCATCGACGAGATCGCCACCGACACCAGCCTCTCCACCGAGGATGTGCTCGAGGCACTGGAGGCGGGACGCGCCATCGTCGCCGCGCCGATCGAGAACACCGACCGCGAAGGCTCCGGCGGGGTCATCGACCGCCACGGCAACGTCGACGCGGGACTCGAAAAGGTCGAGCAGCGCATGATCGTCTCGCAGCTGCTCGAGTCGCTCCCGGACCGGGAACGCGAGATCGTCGTGCTCCGCTTCTACGACGGGCTCACTCAGTCCGAGATCGCCGCCCGCTTCGGCGTGAGCCAGATGCAGGTCTCGCGCATCCTGGCGCGCACACTCGACCGATTACGCGCCGGCGCCGGCGCCGGCGACGTCCTGGCGTAGCGCCTACGGATCGGGTTCGACGCCTGCCGCGATGCTGGCGTCCCGCAATGCCTCTTTCCAGGTGCGGAAGCGTTCGTGCGTGCGCCCGTCGGCGCTGACGCCCTCGCCGGTCCCGTCCGGCCGGAGCCGGAACATGTACCGCTCGCCGAGGTCGTCGGCCGCGATCGCCATGTAGCAAGCGTCGGCGCGCGACGCCGGCCCCGCTCGCCAGAGCAGGTAACGCCCGATGCGGCGCTTGTAGGACACGAGCGTCACGCCGAAGTCGGCGCCGAGTGTCCGCAGCTCGGGCGGAGCCTCGAGCCACCGCTCGGCGGGGATCAGGTAGTCGCGCTGCGGGAGCGGCGGAAGGTCTGTGGTGTGGTAGTCGGTGGCGACAGGTGGTCGATCTTCGGGCGACGTGGCCATCTCTGCAATGCTCGCACCCGCATGACCCAGGTGCACGATCTCCCGACGCCCGCGCTCGTCGTCGACACGGCCGCGTTCGAGCACAACCTTGACGCCATGGCCGCCGCGCTCCCCGGTGAGCGGTGCCGGCCGCACGTGAAGGCACACAAGACGACGGCGCTCGCACGCGAGCAAGCCGCGCGCGGCCACCGAACGTTCACGTGCGCGACGCCGAGAGAGATGGAGGGAATGGCCAAGGCCGGACTCGGCGACGATCTGCTGCTCGCCAACGAGGTCGTCGATCCCGACCGGCTGGCGCGACTCGCCGCGCTCGACGGGCACGTCACGGTCGCGGTTGATTCCGAAGCAACGATCGACGCCGCCGCCAAGGCCGGGGTGCGCGAGGTCGTCATCGACGTGTACGTCGGGATGCCGCGCTGCGGGTGCCCGCCCGACCGGGCGGGGCCGCTTGCTGATCTCGCGCGCGCCCGCGGGCTCGACGTGCGCGGGGTCATGGGATACGAAGGCCACGTCGTCGGGCTGCACGACCGGGCGACGCGCGCCGAGCAGACCGAAACGGCGATGCGCCTGCTCCTCGACGCGCACGCCGACGTCGGCGGCGAGGTCGTCTCGGGTGGCGGCACCGGCACGTTCGACATCAACACGTGGGTCACCGAGATCCAGGCCGGCTCGTACGCACTCATGGACACCGCGTACGGCCACCTCGACTTGCCGTTCCAGCTCGCGCTGTCGATCGTGGCCACGGTCATCTCGGTGTCAGAGGGCTGGGCCGTCGCCGACTGCGGCCTCAAGGCGTTGGGCATGGACCACGGCGACCCGACGGTCATCGGTCACACTGTCTGGTTCTGTTCTGACGAGCACGTCACATTCGGACCCGACACCCCGGTCGCGGTGGGCGACCGGGTGCGCGTCGTCCCTGCACACATCGACCCGACCGTCGCCTACCACGAGCGGATGCACCTCGCCGAGGGTGACGAGGTCGTGGACACTTGGGGAATCGATCTGCGGGGCTGGTAGAAGGTCCGAGTCGTGCAGGTCTGTCCCGATACAGTGCCGGGCGTGTCGCTTCGCCGACGCCTCCTCTTCATCTCGCTCGTGTACCTCGTCATCGTCCTCGCGGGCGGTGCCGCCGTGCTCCGCATCAGCACGCAGCGTGACGACCTCATCACGCACCAGCGCGACCTCGTCGCCGACGCTCCGCTGAATGCGAGCCGGCAAGCCGACCTGCGCGCCACGCAGAACCGACTCGACGACCTGCGGGTGCAGCTCAACGCGACGATCGGTATCGCCCTCGGTCTCGCGTTCGCGACCACGCTCATCGCGGCACTGCTCGTCCGCCGTTGGGTCACCCGTCCGCTCGATCGTCTCGGACGCGCCGTCCGCAGTGCCCGCAGCGGAAAGGTGGGTGTGATCCCACCGCACGGACCTCCTGAGATCGCGAACCTCGCGCGCGACGTCGACACGATGCGCCTGCAGATGAACCGCGCCCTGTACGACGCGGTGCGGGCGCGCGAGACGATCGAGCAGAGCGCGTCGGTCGTGCTCCAGTTGCGGTCCGAGCTCGCCACCGGCGTCGAGGACCTGCCCTACGGGTGGACCGTCGCCGCGCAGCTGCAACCGGCGGAGGGCGTCGTCGCCGGCGACTGCTATGACGTGATCCAACTGCCGCCGTCGGGGCTCGGGCTGGTCGTCGTCGACATCTCGGGGCACGGCGCGATCTCGGGAATCCTCGCGCTGCGCTGCAAGGAGCTGTTGCGGGCCGGGCTGCGCGACGGCTTCGAGCCCGACGAAGCGGTGCTCTGGGCGGCGGAGCAGCTCGACGACCTCGACGACGAGACATTCCTCACCGCGTTCGTCGCCGTCGTCGAGCTCCGCACAGGGGAGATCCGCTACGCGAGCGCCGGCCACCCGCCCGCGCTGTTGTGCTCACCGACGTACGCAGTCGAGCTCGATCCGACCGGACCGATCGTCGGCCCCTTCGTGGGGCCGTGGCGGACCGCGTCGGCGGGGCTCGATCCCGGCGACACGCTCGCCGTGTACACGGACGGGCTCATCGAGGTCCGCAACGCAGCGCGGAAGGAGTTCGGTGTCCAGCGGCTGACCGACCTCGTGTGTGACGCCTCGTGCGACGAGGCCGAGGCGATCGTCAAGCGCTGCATGGACGAGGTCGCGGCGTTCGCGCCGGGCCGTCTCCGCGACGACGTGACGGTCGCGCTGCTGTGCCGGGGGCCCCGAGAGCCGCACGCCTGACGCTGGACCGGCCTCGCCCGCCGGCCGTAGCGTGCCTGCATATGACTGACGATCTCGCCGTCCTCGACGCCACCGCTCAGGCCGAGCTCGTTCGCGCCGGGCAGCTCTCGCCGGTCGAGCTGATCGACGCCGCCATCAACCGCATCGAGAAGCTGAACCCCGAGCTCAATGCGGTCATCCACTCCCGCTTCGATCAGGCGCTCGACGCCGCCGCGTCGGCCGCGCTGCCGGACGGACCGTTCCGCGGCGTGCCTACGTTGTTCAAGGACCTCATGTGCGCGATCGAAGGCGAGCCGTACCACGAGGGGATGCGGTTCCTGAAGGACAACGACTACCGCCCCCACTACACCGACAACCTCGTGCGCCGTTTCACCGAGGCCGGGTTCGTCTGCTGCGGCCGCACGAACACACCCGAGCTGGGCCTCGTGCCCACCACGG
>JBKOZX010000085.1:0-4959 GCA_046726115.1 Actinomycetota bacterium
CGTGCCGGCCCGGGCGAGCTGGCCGAGCGCGGTCTGCATCGCGCGGCGGTTGCCGGAACATTCGAGCGCGACGTGGAACGGCTCGTCGACGATCGCGCTCGGCGAGACCGGCGTGACGAGGGTATCGGGCTCCACCGCGTCGGACAGCCCCTCGAGCGGGACGTCGTCGGACTCGATCAGCGCGTCGGTCGGGAAGTCCGGCGACGCGAGCAGCTCGAGGGCACGCGGGAACCCGTCGGGGTCGTAGACGAACGCGCCGGTGATCACGAGCTCGTTCAGCAGGATGCGGTTGTTGTCGAACCGCGGCCAGTCCATACCCGCGCCGACGAGCACCAGCGTCCCGCCCCGCTTGAGCTGCGACAGTCCCGCCTGCATGGCCGCGGCGTGACCGGAGCACTCGAGCACGGCATCGAAGGGATCGTCCACGAGGTCGAAAGGCATGCCGGGATTGCCCAGCTCGTCGGGCGCGACGACGACGGCGCCCAACCGCTCCGCGAGCGCACGCCGCCTCGGGTGCGGCTCGCTGGCGACGATGTCGGCGACACCGCGGGCGCGGGCGGCGGCGATGCTCAGCGCGCCGATGGGTCCGCACCCCGTCACGAGGATCCGCTGCCCGGCGCTGACGCCGCCACGCGTCAGGCCGTGCAGCGCGACCGCGAGCGGCTCGGTGAGCGCGGCGGCGCGCATCGACAGACCCGGCGGGACGCGCAGCAATTCCGGCTCCCGCACGCGCACGAAGTCGGCGAACGCGCCCTGGAACTCGCCGACGCCCGGGTTGCTGCGACCGACGCAGAGCTGTGGCCGGCCGGCGAGGCAGTACTCGCACTCGCCGCAGCGTTGCGACGGCCCGCCGACGACTTCGTCGCCCGGAGACCACGCCGTGACCTCGCCGCCCACTGCGACGACGCGGCCCGAGAACTCGTGGCCACCGATCGAGTTCGGCGCGCCCCACCCGTCGACGAACATGTGGAGGTCGCTGCCGCAGACGCCGCAGTGGCTCACCTCGAGGAGCACGTCGTGCGGGCCGAGCTCGGGAACCGGACGCTCCTCGACCACGATGTCGAGCGGGCCCCGGTAGACGGCAGCGCGCATTGCTCCCGGAAGGGTTCGAGTCGCGTTCCCTGACACGAATGTCAGAGCGTAATAGGGTCCGGAGCAACGGGCCCGGCGCGCTGGTCTACTTGTCCGACCACACCGGAGTCGGTGCAGACTTGTCCTGTCGAAAGGGCTGACATCATGAGCGCAGACCTGATCATCCGCGGCGGCACCGTGGTCGACGGCTCCGGGGCCCCGGGGCGGCCGGCGGACGTCGCCGTCACCGGCGACCGCATCACCGGGATCGGCGACGGTCTCGAGGGCAAGCGCACGCTCGACGCCACGGGGCACGTCGTCGCGCCCGGGTTCATCGACATCCACACCCACTACGACGCCCAGGTGTTCTGGGACCCGGCGCTTACGCCGTCGTCGTGGCACGGGGTGACCAGCGTGGTCGCCGGCAACTGCGGGTTCTCGATCGCGCCGTGCCGACCGGAGCACCGCGCCCTGATGGTCCACACGCTCGAGCACGTCGAGGACATGAGCCCTGCCACGCTCGAGGCGGGCGTGCCGTGGGACTTCGAGACGTTCCCCGAGTACCTCGACTCCGTCGAGCGCCGCGGCACCGTCATCAACTACTCCGCCTACCTCGGCCACACCGCGCTCCGGTTGTGGGTGATGGGCGACGAGGGCTACGAGCGCGAGGCGACCGAGGACGAGCTCCTCGGCATGCAGCAGGTGCTGCGCGAGGCGGTGACGGCCGGCGCGGCGGGGTTCTCGTCGAGCTCCTCCGCCACGCACTCGGGTGACGGCGGCCGGCCGGTTCCCTCCCGCATCGCCGACGTGCACGAGCTCGAGGTGATCATGGCGCCGATGGGCGAGCTCGGGCGGGGTGTCGTCGAGCTGCTCCCGGGCGAGAAGATCAAGCACCGGGACGTCTACACGCTCCAGCGCGCGATCGGCCGGCCGTTCACGTGGACCGCGCTGCTCACGATCAAGGGCTACCCGTGGCACGAGGGCATGGCCGAGCTGAACAGCACGGAGCGCGCGACCGGCGCCGACGTGTGGCCGCAGGTCTCGGTGCGCCCGCTCGTGTTCTCGATGAACATGGCCGAGCCGTTCACGTTCAACATGAACCCGATCTTCGCGGCGCTGATGGACAAGTCCATCGAGGAGAAGCTGGCCGCGTTCCGCGATCCCGACTGGCGCAAGAAGGCCCAGGAGGAGCTGGACGAGCCCCGGTTCTTCAAGCCGAACTGGGAGAAGCTCTCGGTGAGCGAGACCACCAAATACCCGGAGCTGATCGGCACGCCCGTTGCCCAGATCGCGCGCGAGCGCGGCGTGCCGCCGCTCGACGCCGTCCTCGACCTCGCGTGCTCGGAGAACCTCGAGACGCGCTTCCGCAGCATCCTCGCCAACGACGACGAGGACGCCATCGGCTGGCTGCTCCAGCGGGACGGCATGCTCATCGGCCTGTCGGATGCGGGCGCGCACGTGAGCCAGCTGTGTGACGCGTGCATGGCGACCGACCTGCTGGGCCAGTGGGTACGTGATCGCGGTGTCCTGCCGTTGGAGGCGGGCGTGCGCAAGCTGACGGGCGAGCCGGCCGACGTGTACGCGCTCCACGACCGCGGGTACGTCCGCGAGGGCCTGGTCGCCGACCTGGCGGTCTTCGACCCCGACACGGTCGCACCGGGCTCGCTGCGGCGCGTGCGCGACTTCCCGGGCGACGGCGAGCGGCTCGTCGCTGACGCGCCCGTCGGTATGGCCCACGTGATCGTGAACGGGACGCCGATCAGGGTCGACGGTGAGCCCGTCCCCGACGCCGTCGCGTCGAAGCCGGGCCGCCTGCTTCGTGGTTGACGCGGCCCGTCGCACCGCCCTGATGTGATCGACACGGCTCAGCCGGTCGCCCGCGCGACCGATCCGGCCGCCGCCGGTGCGCGCCGGCGGCTCCGGCGTGCGAGCGCCATCGGTGGGCTGCTCGCGACGCCCGTCTTCTACTGGATGGTCAACGCGGGCCGGCTCAACCCGTTCCGCACCGAGCGCTTCGGGAACTTCTACGACATCCAGGCGCACAGCCTGCTCGACTTCCGCTGGGACGTTCCCGCCAAGGAGGTGGCCTTCGAAGGCTTTCTCATCCACGGGAAGACGTACCTCTACTTCGGTCCCGTCCCCGCGCTCCTCCGGATGCCCGTCCTCGCGCTCACGGACAGCCTCGACGGCCGCCTCACGCAGGTGTCGATGCTCGCCGCGTTCGTGGTCGCGCTCGTGTTCCTCACCCGTCTGAGCTGGCGCATCCGCGGCCTCGTCCGAGGCGACGCCTCCGTAACCCGCCTCGAGCTCTGGGCCGTCGGTGGCTACGTGTTCCTGATCGCGACGGGCTCCGTCCTGCTGTTCCTCGCCAGCCGCGCGTTCGTGTACCACGAGACTGAGCTCTGGGGGGCGGCGCTCGCGCTCGCCGCCTACGACGCGATCTTGGGCTTCCTGGCCGAGCCGTCCCGCAAGTGGATCCTGCTGGCCGGGCTCTGGAGCAGCGCCGCGTTCCTGACCCGGGCGACCGTCGGCGCCGGCCCCGTCATCGCGCTCGGGATCCTGCTGGCCGTGATCGTGTTGCGCCGCTTGTCAGCCCGGCTCGGCGCGCCCGCACGATTACTCGCCGTGCCCGACGACGCCGTCACCGACCGGATGATCGGCTGGCTCCTGGCCGCGGTGGCGATCCCGATCGTCCTCTACGCGTACGTGAACTACTCGCGGTTCGGGACGCTCTTCTCGCTCCCGAACGACAAGCAGATCTACACGCAGTTCAACCCCGCCCGGCAGCGGGCCCTCGCCGATAACGGCGGCACCCTGTTCGGCCTGAAGTTCATGCCGACCCAGCTGCTCCAGTTCCTGCGACCGGACGCGCTGCGCTTCGACTCACTCTTCCCGTGGATTGCCTTCCCGGGGCCGGCGACCGTCCTCGGCGGGGTCACGTTCGACACCCGCGACTGGGCATCGAGCATCACCGCATCGATGCCCGCGCTCACAGTGCTCGGGCTCGGCGGGCTCGTCGTGGTGGTGCGGCGGGCCGGCGCCGCCGCCGTGCGCATCCCGCTCGCCGGCGCGGTCGCCGGCGGGCTGCTCACGCTGACGATCGCCTTCGTCGCCAACCGCTACATGTCCGACCTGCTTCCGGCCATCGTTCTCACGAGCCTCGTCGGCCTGCATGCACTTCTTGGTCTCGTCACACGGGCGCCGAGAGCGACGTGGACGCGCGTGCTTGGCGTCGGGATCGTGGTGCTCGCAGTGGCGTCACTTTGGATCAACTTCGCGTTGACGATCTCGTACCAGCGGGCGCTGTTCCCCAAGGACCTGTCCGAACGCGCCGGTTTCATCGGCTTCCAACAGGACGTCGACGACCTCGTGCCTGGCGGCCCTCGCGGCGCCGTGCGCGCCGGCGGCCCCGACCTGCCGACCAAGGGCTCGGTCGGCGAGATGTTCGTCGTCGGCAACTGCGGCGGGCTCTACTGGTCCGACTCCCGCGAGTGGTTCGCCGTGGAGCGCGGCAACGGCGCAGGCCACTACCGCCTGCGCGTGCGGTTCCCTGACGCGACCAGCGGCCAGGAGCCGCTGCTGGGGATCGGGGATGGAGCGAAGCAGAACGTGCTGCGGGTCCGCTACCGCCCGGACCACACGGCGCGATTCGTTTTGGAAAGCCCGGTTGCCCCCGCGCCGCTCGAGAGCACGCCACAGCACATCGAGCCGGGCCGCGCCGACGCGCTCGACGTCATCATCGACAACAGGACCGGCACGGTGAGCGTCGCGCTCGACGGGCATCTCGTGCTGAACGCGATCACTTTCCTCGTACCCGGCAACCAGGCAACGCTCGGCAGCACCACGAACCCCGACGACCCGGCGCGCTTCACCGGCACGATCAGAGAG
>JBKOZX010000086.1:0-1839 GCA_046726115.1 Actinomycetota bacterium
GTGTCACCTGTGCACACGCGCTTCACCGGCTGCTCGGAGACGTCCAGGAGCTCGATCTTCTCGAGCCGACCCTCACCCGAGCCCCAACGCGTGCCATACGCGCCGTCGGCGGCACGGTCGGTGTGCGAATCGGTGAGGTACTCGTCGATGACATCAGAGGCAACGCCGACGCGGCGCAGTGTGCCTCGTTCGAGCCAGGCGGCGGTGCCACAGAGGTTGCGAATGGAGTCGAGGGTGTGCGACACGATCACGATCGTCCTGCCGCTCGTGCGCAGCTCGTCGAATTTCTCGAGACATTTCTGCTGGAACTCGGCATCCCCGACTGCCAGCACCTCGTCGATCAACAGGATGTCGGGGTCGACGTTGATCGCGATCGAGAATCCGAGGCGGACGTACATCCCCGACGAATAGTTCTTCACCGGTGTATCGATGAAGTGCTCGAGGCCCGCGAAGTCGACGATCTCGTCGAACCGCTGCTTCAGCTGCCTCTTGCTCAAGCCCAGTATCGAGCCGTTGAGGAAGATGTTCTCCCGGCCGGTCAACTCGGGATGGAAGCCGGCGCCGAGCTCGAGGAGCGCCGAGATCTTGCCGTCCGTCGTGATGCGCCCCTTCTCGGGCCGCAGGATGTGGGCCATGCATTTGAGCAACGTGCTCTTGCCGGAACCGTTCTCCCCGATGATGGCGAACGTCGCGCCCTCGGGTACCTCGAACGACACGTCCCGCAGCGCCCAGAACTCCTCGTACCTCACGCGGGCCCGCCGCATGAGCGCAGCCTTCAGCGACTGGTTGCGCTCGTGGTAGAGGCGGTACTCCTTCGAGACGTCGTCGACGACGATGGCCCCGGTCACACTTCCTCCGCCAGCCGTCGGTCGAGGCGATGGAACACGAAGAGCCCGAGCGCGAGCACCGCAACCGCCCACACCGAGACGTATGCGACGTCGCTGAAGGCCGGGAAGCGCAGATCGTAGAGCACAGCGCGGTAGGCCTCGACGAAGCGGACGAGCGGGTTCAGCTGGTACACCCGCAGGAGCGGGAAGGAGGTGCGGCTGGCCGCGTCCTCGACGAACCGGACCGGGTACACGATCGGCGCCGAGTAGAAGAGGGCCTGGAGGGCGACCGCAATGAAGTGTTTGACGTCACGGAAGTAGACGTTGAGCACGCTCAACATGAGCCCGATGCCGAGCACGAACACGCTTTGGATGGCGACGAGCACGAGGACCAACGGGATCCACGGAAGGATCATGTTGCCGAGCAGCAGGAGGATCACGCCGAGGACGGCCAGCTCCACGAGGAAGGTCACGAGGAGCGCGCCCACCGTGGACACCACGAGCACCTCGCGCGGGAAGTACACCTTCCGGATGAGGTTGCTGTTGGCGAGCAGCGCGTCGAGCGACCCGTTCATGCCGTTGGACAGGTAGTTGAACGGGAGGAGGCCGCACAGCAGGAACATCGGGAAGCTGTGGAGCCCGCTCGGATTACCGGTCGGCGGATTGATCTTGAGGAAGAACGCGAAGACGACCGAGAAGACGATCACCGTCGACAGCGGGTTCAGCAGCGACCACGTCCAGCCCAGCGCCGACCGCTTGTAGCGGCCCCGGAGCTCGCGCAGCGTGAGATTGATCGTGAGCTCTCGCGCTCCGGCGTACTCGGCCAATCGGGTCATCGTGCGTCAACTCCACGCGCAGGGAGATTCGGGGCGGAATCGATACGGTACCGAAGCGTTCCATCACTGTGCCATGCGCGCGACACGTGGTGCGCGCATTGGGACTCAGCTATGGCGCCAGCACGGCTCGCGCGATGAGATCGATGCCGAACGCGGTCAGGATGGCCAGATAGAGC
>JBKOZX010000087.1:0-2090 GCA_046726115.1 Actinomycetota bacterium
ACGCAGAGGCCCTCGCAGCGGCGCTGAGCGGCGCGCTGGACGAGCCGCTCGGCTGGTACTGCGACTTCCGCTCGCCGGCGGAGACGTTCGTGGTCTTCGCCGGCCGCGTGTTCCGGTATCCACGGGCGGACCGCGCCGGACGGGCCGAAGCAGAGGCTCACGCCCGGGCTGCGGGCGTTCGCGAGGCTCAGCTCGACTGGCCC
Organism: Actinomycetota bacterium; assembly: GCA_046726115.1. Taxonomy (GTDB): domain Bacteria; phylum Actinomycetota; class Acidimicrobiia; order IMCC26256; family JACDBD01; genus JALZAA01. Next base: position 204 of record JBKOZX010000087.1, read on the forward strand.
GAATAGCCCGTCCCTCATCGACACACGAGCACGCCGGTGTGCGTCTTCGCCCGGAAGGTGCCGGCGCGGTCGATCTCGTCCCCTATCACCGCCTCGACGCGCATGACGACCTCCCCCCACGTCGTGCCTTCAGGCAGCAATGGCGTGCAGAAGTCGGAGCCGCTCGCGACATGCCGGACCATCGGGCCCGGTTCGGTCAGGACCACCTCGCCCCGCAGGTCGTCACGTTCGACAGTGTCGACCGCCGCACTGAGGACCCCGGACGCGTCCTCCAGCCGGAACCGCGTGCTGGACCGCTCGAGGCGAGCGCCGATCACATCGGCCACGAGTGCGCGGGACTCGGCCAGGTGGTCACCCGCCGGCGCCGACACCAGCAACGTGCCCCCCGGTCGCAGCGCTCGGCGAATCCCCGCCACGCCCCGGCCTGCGTCGGCAACGTGGTACAGCATGTGCATCGCGAGCGCGACGTCGAAGGCATCGTCGCGGGTCGGAAGATGTTCGGCGTCGGCGACGATCCAGGAGGCGGGCACGCGCGTTCGTGCCCCGGCGAGCATCCCCTCCGAGAGGTCGAGTCCCGTGAGCTCGAGCCCGCGGGCGCGCAGGCGCTCCAGGTAATAGCCGGGCCCGCAACCGACGTCGAGCACGCGCCTCCGGTCGGGAACCGGACGTGATCGAGTGCCCAGCCGAGGACATCGACCCTCGGGTGGACGTACGCATACAAGTTCCGGCGCTGGTCGAACTTGCTGCTGTCGGCGTATGCCTGTCGCAGCCGGGTGCGATCGGTGCCCGGCCCCGCGGGTGGCACTCCGCTCACGCCGGCGGCTCCACGCCGAGGTCGACCGATGCAGCCGACTGCATGACGCCGACGTCGAGCAGGAAGTCGAGCAACCCCTGCACCAACGGCAGCCCGTCGAGCTCGTCGAGATCAACCCACGCCGCCTCTGCGGCGTCGTCGCCGGCTTCTGGCCGCTGCGTCGGGTCCAGCGGCGCACACGCGAAATCGAGGATCACGAAGTGGTACACGTCCGGCTCGTCGCCGATGCGCTCCACCCACCCGAGGAAGCGGTCGACGACGACGTCGATGCCGGTCTCCTCGCGCGTCTCGCGCACGATCGCCTCGTGCACCTCCTCCCCCAGCTGCACCCGCCCGCCCGGGAGCGACCACTCGCCCGCCGCCGGCCCGTGACCGCGCCGGACGAGCAGGAGCTCGCCGTTGCGTTGCACCACCGCGCCGACGGCGACTTCGGGCTGCCGGCTCAACCGCGCTCGCCCTCGGTGGGGTCCAGAACACGGTGCATGACGAGCGCACGGGCGGTGAACCCCGATTCTTCGAAGAAGTTCTTCGCCGCCCGGTGCCCCGGCAGCGCGAGCGTGTCGATGCCGATACAGCCGCGTGCGACACAGAACGCCACGAGATCGTCCGCCATCGCCTCTCCCACGCCCACCGCGCGGGCCTCCGGCTCGACGTACAGGTCGCTGATGATCCCCAGCGTCTTGCCCGTCCGCAGTGGCTCGAGAGTCACGACGCCGAAGCCCATCACCGTCTCGTCGACCGTCCCGACCACCACCAGCGTGTCGTCGCGGTCGAGGAGCGCGCCGTAGACCTCCTCGAAGGGCTCCGGCTGCCCTTCACGGGACGACCACAGTGCACCGCCCTTCATCGGCACCAGCTCGTGGCGGAGGAGCTCGGCGAGCTCGGCGATCCGCGGGAGGTCCTCGCCGGTGGCGGGACGGCTGCCCTCCACGCGCCCTCTCAGCTGGTGAGCTGTTCGATCTTGAACAGGATCGTGCGCCGTCCCCGGTGCGCCTCTTCGTAGGCGCGCACCGCGTCGAGCTCGCCGGGCTGAAGACCGTCGAGTCGCTCGACGACCTGGGACGCCGACAACT
>JBKOZX010000088.1:0-5621 GCA_046726115.1 Actinomycetota bacterium
GCCGATCGGCGATCATCAGCTGCAGTTGGTGCGCGAGGGCACCCGGCGCGGGAGGTGAACGCGGTCCTACAATTCGCGCACCAGGACCAAGGGAGGACCGCGCGATGGCCAAGTACCTCTCCCAGGAGTGGCTCGACGAAAGCAAGAAGCTCGCCGAGGGCCAGCCCGAGCGCCCCGGCGCGAGCGCCCGGATGCAGTATGTGGTGACCGGCGCTCCTGACGGCGACATCAAGTACTACTGGGTGCTCGAGAACGGAAAGCTGCTCGAATCGAAGGTCGGCGAGATCTCCGACGCCGACTTCACGCTCACGCTGACCTACGACGACTCGGTGAAGGTCCAGAAGGGCGAGCTGGACGCGAACGCGGCGTTCATGCAGGGCCGCATGAAGGTGACCGGCAACATGGGCAAGCTCATGCAGCTCATGCCGCTCACGAACTCGCCCGAGTACAAGGAGCTCCAGGAGCAGGTCAAGGAGATCACCGAGTACTGAGCCGCCCTACAGCGTCAGCTTCGCGTTGCGGAAGACCCGGCTGACGCGCGCGCCCGCCTTGGCGTAGAAGCCGATCGGACCCACCCAGGCGATCTCGCCCTCCGCACGCCCGTCGGCGGCGAGCGCTTCGGACACGGTGCCGAGGAGCGAGCGGCCGACACCGCCGCGTTGGCGCGCCGGGTCGGTCGCCATCGGCCCGATCCAGCCCCGCCGGTTCACCGAGTGGCACGCGAAGCCGATAGTGTCGCCGCCGGCGCGCGCCGCATAGCAGGTGCCGGCACCGGCGGCGCGCTCGACCTCGTCCACCCAGTGCGGATAGGAACGGGCAGCGAGCTCGACCGCGGCGTCACCGGTCTCGCGCTCGACGGTCACGCCCGCGGGAGAGTCGGCGCGGAATGTCGTGGGGATCGACATGTTGCACGCGGCGCCGTACGGCTCGAAGCCCGTGGCCTCGAACAGCGAGAGCGCGGCGGTGAGACGGAAGTCGACTCCGGGCCAGACGTAGCGGGGGACCGCGGTTCCGAGATGGAGGTCGACGGCGCCGGCATCCCGCGCCCGCGCCGCGCTCTCCTCCACGAGCGCACGGCCCCGCCCCTCCCGCCGATGGTCGGGGTGCACGGCCAGCAGAACCAGCCATGCCGCGGCAACGTCGCCGTAGCGCTTCACGGTCAGCACGACCGCCGCGTGCTCGTCACCCACGACGTCGGTGTCCGGGCCGTAGCAGCACGTCTCCAGGTCCGCGGTCGTGAGACCCTCGTCGGGCAGCGCAGCCGAGACGAGGCGTTCGAGCTCGGCGGGCGCGAGCGTCACGCGGCGCGCTGGAGCTCGCGCAGCTGCCGGTAGCCGATCAGGTGCACACCCGCCCGTTCGACGAGGTCGCGCAGCGACGGATCGTTGCAGAGGTACTCGTGGTCCTCGACCCGCCCACCCCAATCGGTGTACGCCGCGCGCAGCTCGTCGGTGTCGATCCCGGGATGGAGGTACACCTCGGTGACGCCGGGGCGCAGGTCGAACAGCACCCGCTCGATGCGGCGCCGCGCCCCGACCGGGCACAGCACGAAGTGGTCGGGGAACACGATTCCCTCCTCCTCGGCCAGCCGTCGGAACGGAAAACCGACGACGCGCTCGGACCGTGCGCTCGCCATCCGGAGCGGCAGGCGGAAGTCGACCGCCAGCTCCAGATACACGTCGAAGAAGTCGGCCCGCTGTTGCAGCGTGCCCATGTGGCTGTCGAGGTGGCTGACGTCGAAGCCCCACACGATGGCGCGCTCGACCTGGGCCCGGCACTCCCGCCGGACCTCGTCGAGGTCGGCGTGATCCCACGAATCCTCGACGGTGCGGGGGAAGCCGCCGTCGCCGTCGAGGAGGCTCGACGAGTGGGTGATCGGCCCCCAGCGGTACGTCTCCCACTCCGCGTTCAGCGTGAGGTGCACGCCGACGTCCTCGCCCCGGTACTGGGCGGCGGCGTCGCGCGCCCACGGGCACGGCACCATCAGAGAAGCGCTCGTCGCCACGCCGTTGCGGAGCGCGTCGTACACGGCGACGTTCGCCGAACGCGTCGAGCCCAGGTCGTCGCAGTTGACGACGAGCAGCTTGGCGTCCGGTGCGTAACCGAGACGTTCCGCGAGACTGGCCACAGAGCTGAAAACTACTGCCCGACCCGACCGGGGTCGGCCGACAGCCGCGACCGGCAGACGACCCCGAGGAGCTCGCCCGCCTGGGTAGGCTCGGACCTGCGCCACGGAGGCATGAGGTTCCCGTCTACCCGAATCGCGAGACGAGCAGCTCGCCGGCGCGCCGCACGGTCGCGGCGTCCGCGAACGGCAGGTTGAAGATCAGCGTGTCGAGGCCGGCGTCGACGAGCGCCGCGACCTGATCGATCACCGCGGCCGGTTCGCCGACGGTGAACCGTTCGTCGAACTCGTCGCCGGCGGCGTCCCGGAGGAAGCCCGACGTCTGCTCCGCCTCCTCGCGCGAGGAGCTCAAGAAGAGGGAGCCGAGACGCGTCGTCGTGATCTCGGCGGGATCGCGACCGACGTCCGCGCAGTGCCTGTGCAGCACGTCGAGGAGGTGGCGGACCGTGTCGGGGCTGCCGTTGACGTTGCACATGTCGGCGTACTGCGCCACGAGCCGCAGCGTCCGCTTCTCGCCGCTGCCGCCGACCATGATGCGAGGCCCGTCGGGTTGGACAGGACGCGGCACGTTCAGCGCCTTCTCGATTCGGTAGTGCTTGCCTGTGAAGCTCGGCGCCTCCTCGGTGAACATGGCGCGGCAGATCTGCAGCGCTTCCTCGAGCCGGTCGAGCCGCTCGCCGGCGCGCGGGAAGTCGAAGCCGAGAGCGACGTGCTCTTCCTCGTACCACGCCGCGCCGATCCCCAGGATCGCCCGTCCGCCCGACACGATGTCGAGCGTCGTGACCTCTTTGGCGAGCAGCGCGGGGTTGCGGTACGTCACTCCGGTGACGAGTGTGCCGAGCTTCACGCGGCGGGTGCGCGCCGCGAGCGCGCCGAGCAGCGTGTACGCCTCGAGCATCGGCTGTGAGGGACCGCCGAGCGGCGGAAGCTGCCAGAAGTGGTCCATGACCCAGACGGACTCGAAGCCCGACTCCTCGCCCGCGCTCGCGAGCTCGGCCACACGCTCGAACATCGACTCGTCGGGGACACCGGAGAACGTGAAATTCGGAATCTGGAGCCCGAACGTGGTCATTGCTCCGCCCTTTCGAGAATCGTGCCCGTGCCGAGACCACCGCCACAGCACATCGTCACGAGCGCGAACGTCCCGTCTCTCCGTTCCAGCTCGTGCAGCGCGGTGGTGACGAGCCGGGCGCCGGTTGCGCCGACCGGATGGCCGATCGCGATCGCACCGCCGTTGGGGTTCACGCGATCCATGTCGGGCTTGAGCTCGCGCTCCCAGGCAAGGACGACAGAAGCGAACGCCTCGTTGATCTCGATCGTGTCGAGATCCGACATCGTCATCCCGGTTCGGTCGAACAGGTGGCGGGTGGCGTCGATCGGGCCCGTCAGCATGAGCACGGGGTCGACGCCCACGAGGCACTCGTCGACGAACCTCGTGCGGGGACGCAGACCCAGCCCCTTCGCCTTGGCCGCCGTCATGAGCAGGACGGCGGCGGCGCCGTCGGTGATCTGGGACGACGAGCCCGCCGTGTGCACGCCGTCCTCGCGGGCGACGGGCTTCAGCGCGGCGAGGGCTTCGAGTGACGTCTCGCGCAGCCCTTCGTCGCGATCGACCCGGTGCGTGCTGCCCGTGGGCTTGCCTTCCTCGTCGAGGTCGGGCGCGTCCATCGGGACGACCTCACGCTCGAAGCGGCCCTCGCTCCACGCTTGCTGCGCTCGTTCCTGCGACGTCAGGCCGAAGCGATCGCAATCCTCCCGGGTGACGCCCCACTTGTCGGCGATGCGCTCGGCCCCTTCGAACTGCGACGTGACCTCGTACTGCGGGAAGTACGACTTGGGGATCGGACGGCCCGGGCCCTGCCGGACGGTCGTGCCGAGCGGCACGCGGCTCATTGACTCGACACCACACGTGAGCGCGACGTCGACCACGCCGCCGCGTACGAGCGCGGCGCCGAGGTTCGTCGCCTGTTGCGACGATCCACACTGCGCGTCCACGGTCGTGGCGGCAACGCCGATGGGGAACCCGGCGGTGAGCCACGCGGTGCGAGCGATGTTGAACGTCTGCTCACCGGTCTGGGTTACGCAACCGGCGATGACCTGGCCCACGTCGGCCGGGTCGATGCCCGAACGCGCGATCACGGCGCGCTGCACCTCGGCGAGGAGGTCCGCGGGATGCATCGTCGACAGCCCACCATTCCGGCGTCCCAGCGGGGATCGGGCCGCCTCCACGATGACGACGTCGGTGTCGGCGATTGGGGCCACGGCGGTCTCCTTGCAGGTGGGAGCGACTCGGCGATCGTACTGCCGCGGTCTAGCGTCGTTCTCGTGGGGGCACCTGTGATCGCTCGCCGCGCGATGCCGCTGGTTCTACTCGCGGCCCTGCTCGTCGCGAGTTGCGGCTCGTCCGACGCATCACCACGGTTCAAGCAGTCCCGGAACAAAAATGGGGCCGCGAACACCTGCGGGATCCGCGCGTCAGAGCTCAGCCGGGAGAGCGCACCGGGGCCCGGCATCTCGCTGGTGGAGACAGCCAACGTGTCGCGCGGCGACTGCACGGACGACGTGCGCTTCGAGTTCGCGTCCGGGGACATCGATCTCCCGCCGCGTTACGTCGCCGAGTACCAGGCCGGGCCGTTCATCGACTTCAACCAAGACGTGCCCGCGTCACCGGGAGGGACCGTCTTTCTCGTGATTCGCTTCGAGCAGGCCACGTCGACCTACCTCGGGAGGACGACGTATCGCAGTCGCGAGTCGATCGAGCCGGGTGGCATGCACCATCTTCAGGACGTCCGGATGGTGCGGGCACCCGACAACACGGTGGAGTTCGTGATCGGGCTCGATCAGAAGCGGCCGTTCATGGTGGACGGCGCGCCGTCACCACCGCACGTCCTGGTGCGAATCGCCTGATCTAGCCCGAACACGCGCGGATGGCGGCGTCGGCGGCGGCCTTGGTGGCCTGCTTCGCTCCCTTGGCCAGTCGGGCCATCTGCGGGATGCGGCCGGGGTGCTTCGCGAAGTAGGCCGCGACTGCTTTGGCGTTGGGCGTGCCGTCCTGGTTGCTCAGTCGGAAGATCTCCTCGTCGACACTGCCGTCGGACGCGCGGTCGCTGATCACGCGGAACACCGACCACGGGATGCCGCGCTTCTCGCAGCTCTCGGCGATGGCGGCGGTCTCCATGTCGAGCGAAACGACGCCCTTCGCCCGCAAATCCGCCAGCACGTCGGCATCGGTGAGGAGCACATCGCCGGTCCACATCTTCCCGCTCGGCGTCCCGTCGCCCAGCGGCGCCGGCCGGTACTCGGTGCCCGTCGCGCTGTTCACCACGACCTCGGGGAGGATGAGCGTCCCGATCGGCGTCTCGTTCTCCACGGCGCCGGTGATGCCGACGACGACCACCCGGTCGACGGGCGTTGCGTCGAGGAGGCGCTCGGTGGCCTCGGACGCCAGCTTGGTGCCCATCCCGGTGACGATGGCGACCACGTCGCGACCGCCGAG
>JBKOZX010000089.1:0-4674 GCA_046726115.1 Actinomycetota bacterium
GGTCGGGAGCGACGCGGTTGAGCCGGCGCGCAGCCGCGCCCTCGAGGAACGCGAGCAGCACGCCTGGCGCGCCGCCGGGCGGCGAGTTGTCGAACACGATCTTCACGGGTCCACGATCTCCGGTGGCCTGGCCGGTGAGGCCGTCGTCACGCCAGAACGGCGCCTCGTAGACCGCGTGGCACTTGATCACCGAACCGGCCGGGACCCGCTGAGTGAGCTGGTCGCGGATCGCCGGCATCGGCGGCTCGTACACGAGCCGGCCGGCGAGGGTCGGAGGCAGCGCAACGATCACGCGCCCCGCCGTTGCGACCACGCCCCGGGCGTGGACCGTCGTGCCCTCGGGGCGGTGCTCGATGCGCCGCACGGGTGTGCCGAGCCAGACGCGGTCACCGAGCTGCTCGGCAAGCCGGATCGGGACGAGCTGCGAGCCCCCGACGAAGCGGTCCTGTTGCGCGCCGCCCCGCGTCCCGGCGAGCGCGTCGACTCCCCCGCCCGAGTGTGTGTAGAAGAGCGCGTTGAGCAGCGAGAAATCCGACGCCTCGGCGGCGAAAACGGCCTCGGCGTAGACCCGTAGGAGATCACGCGCCTTGGCGGTGCGCGCGTTGCGCCGGATCCACGTCTCGAACGTCTGGGCGTCCAACTCCTCGGCTCGGTCGGCGGCCCACGGCGTCTCGAGCGGCACGCGGGCCGCCAGGCGGTCGAATCGCGTCTGCGCCTGGCCCATGTCGGCCAGGACCAGAGGACCGAGCCGCGGGATCGTCCCCCGGTAGCGGCCCGTCTGTGTCCCGAAGCGCACGAGGTGCTCGCCGGTGTTGTACGTCGGGAAGGTCTCGAGGCCGAGCTCGGCGGTGAGCTTGGCCATCCGCAGTTGGGTCGGCCCGATCCATTGGCCGCCGAGCTCGACGACGGTGCCGTCGGAGAGCTCGTGGTTGAGCACCCGGCCGCCGACGCGGTCGCGGGCTTCCAGCACCACGACCTCCTTGCCCGCGTGCACCAGATCGCGAGCGGCGACGAGGCCTGCTATCCCGGCCCCGACGATGGCGACATCGGCTTCGACGCGCTCGGCCACCTTCCTCCTGTCGCCTTCGGCCCCGGCGGGCCAGCGTACGTAGTCCGCGGCGACGGCGGCCATGCCGACCGTCGCGGCAGAGCCGGAGCCTGCGACGGCGCCAAAATGGCGACCGTGGTGCCGGTGGCGGGCGTCGACGGATGCCGGGGCGGATGGGTCGTCGTGCACGACGGCGCCGCGTTCGTGCGGTCGGGCTTCGCCGACGTCCTCGCTGCACTCCCCGCCGACACCGTGGTCGCCGTCGACATCCCCATCGGGCTCGCCGACCGGCACGAGCCCGGCGGACGCGACGTCGACCGGGCGGCGCGGGTACACCTCGGAGCGAAGCGCAGCTCGGTGTTCTCGTCGCCGCCCCGGTGCGTGCTCGGCGCCCGCACGCTGGCCGAGGCACGACGGCGCGGCGGACGGTTGACGCTCCAGACCCTGAACCTGCTGCCGCGCATCGAGGACGTCGACGGCGTCATCACGCCGCCGCTTCAGACGCGGGTGTTCGAGGTGCACCCCGAGCTGAGCTTCGCCGCGATGGACGCGGGGAGGCCTGTCCTGGCGCCGAAGCGGAGCCCGGCGGGCTCGCGGCGACGGCGTGACCTCCTGGCGCGGTCCGGCGTCGAGGTGCCCGCGCGCCCGCGGGGAGCGTCGACCGACGACCTGCTCGACGCGTGCGCTCTCGCCTGGAGCGCGCGGCGGGTGGTCGACGGGGTCGCTTCCCGCATCCCCGACGCGCCGAGGTGCGACGGGCGCGGGCTTCGCATGGAGCTGCGATGGTGACCCTGCTGACGGTCGGCCACGGGACACTGGCGGCGGACGCGTTTGCGTCGTTGATCACGGCGGCGGGGATCGAGGTGATCGTCGACGTCCGGTCGTTCCCGGCCAGCCGCCGTCATCCCCAGTTCGGGCGCGACGCGATGGAGCGGTGGCTCGCCGACGCGGGCGTCGAGTACCGCTGGGAGCCGCGCCTCGGGGGGCGGCGGCAGCCGCGACCCGACACGCCCCACCGCGCACTGCGCGTGCCGGCCTTCCGCGGGTACGCCGATCACATGGAGACGGCGGAGTTCCAGGCTGCGCTCACCGACGTGCTCGCCGGCGCCGACCGCGAGCGCACCGCCGTCATGTGCGCGGAGAGCGTGTGGTGGCGGTGCCATCGCCGGCTCCTGGCCGACGCGGCCGTGCTCCTCCACGGCACGGCCGTCGAGCACCTGTTCCACGACGGGCGCGAGGCGCCGCATCTTCCGACCCGCGAGGCCCGCCTCGATGGGCGCCGCATCGTCTACGACGGAGGCGAGCAGGCGCTTCCTCTGCGAGACTCACGCTGAGCCGCCAGCCGGAGGTTGCCGGTGCAGCGTTTCGTGCTCCACCTGTTCATCTCGGTCGCGGTCTGCGGGTTCCTGGTGGCCACGTGGGCGCTGACGAGCGGGTCGTTTGGTGCGTTGTCCGACATCGCCGGCGATCCGAGTCGAGCGCGCGCACTCGGCTTCTGGCCCATCTGGGTGATCCTCGCTGCCGCCGCCGCACTGCTGATCGACCTCGGGTTCGTCCTGGCGGGCGTGTTCAGCGGCCAGGCCCGCCGGCGGCGCCGACGGGTCGCCGAGCGCGCGGCCGAGCGCGCGACCCGTGCGGGCAGCGAGGTCGGCGACGCCCTCGCCGACATGCTCCGCTCGCTCGCTGCGAGGCGACGCGAGCGGAAGCCGGCGTCGTCGGGGCCGGTGACGCGCTGGGTGGCGGTGATGTTCAGCGACCTCGTCGACTCCACCCGCCTCGCCGAGGAAATCGGCGACGAGGAATGGACGGGCGTGGTCGCCCGGTACCGGGAGTACGTGCGCGCCGCCTTCTCGACCCGCGGCGGCGAGGAGGTCGGCACGCAGGGCGACGGCTTCCTCGCCCAGTTCCCGAGCCCGGCCGACGCCGTGCTGTGCGCGATCGACATCCAGCGCGACATCGAGGACGTGGCGGAGGCCGGGGTCGACCTCCGGCTCCGCATCGGCGTGCACGCGGGAGAGGCGGTCCACAACGACGGCGACCTCATCGGCCGGGTCGTCAACCTCGCCGCTCGGGTCACGAGCGAGGCGGAGCCGGGTGAGATCCTCGTGACCGAGCCGGTCGCCGACTACGTCGGCGGACGCCTGCAGCTGCAGGACCGCGGCCTGCGCGACCTGCGGGGCGTTCCTCAGCCTCGACACCTGCTGGCGGTCGTCTGGGCCGGCTCGGCGAGCGCGGACACAGAGCCTCTACGCTCCCCTGGCCCCTCCTGACCAAGGCGAAGGCCCCCGACCCGGAGGCACCCCATGCCGCTCGACGCCGCCGCCCGCGCTCTGCTCGAGGAGCGCCGCCCGATGACGCGCCACGAGGTGCGCGCGGTGGCGGCGCTGCCCCTCGACCGGCTCCCCGACCTCGTCGCGCTGGCGCACCGAGTCCGCCTTGCCTACTGCGGTCCCGAGGTCGAGCTCGAGAGCCTCATCAACGCCAAGTCGGGCGCCTGCCCCGAGGATTGCGCGTTCTGCTCCCAGTCGGCCCGGTTCGAGACCGGCGTCGATGTGTACGCGTTCCTCGACCTGGACGACGTCGTCGCGGCGGCGCGCGCGACGCGCGATGCCGGCGCCACGCAGTTCTGCATCGTCGTCGCCGTCCGCGGCCCCGAGGAGCGGCTGCTGCGCCGAGTGCTCGAGGCCGTGGACGCCGTGCACCGCGAGACGGGGCTGGAGGTCGCCTGTTCGCTCGGGCTGCTGGCGCGCGAGCAGGCCGAGCGCCTCGCGGGTGCGGGGGTGCGCCGCTACAACCACAACCTCGAGACGTGCCGCGAGGTGTTCCCCTCGATCTGCACGACCCACACCTACGACGACCGCGTAGAAACGGCACAACTCGCAAAAGACGTGGGCATGGAGCTGTGCTGCGGCGGAATCCTCGGCATGGGTGAGACGCTCGAGCAGCGCATCGACTTCGCGTTCGAGCTCGCGGCGCTCGCGCCGTGCGAGGTGCCGGTCAACCTGCTCGACCCGCGGCCGGGCACGCCGCTCGACGACCAGTCGCTCCTCTCGCCCCGCGAGGCTCTCCAGGCGATCTCGTTGTTCCGACTTGTGATGCCCGATGTGTGGATCCGGCTCGCCGGAGGACGCGAGCGCGTGCTCGGCGAGTTGCAGGCCATGGGCCTGCTCGCGGGGGCGAACGCCCTGATCGTCGGCAACTACCTCACGACGATGGGACGCCCGCCCGAGGCCGACGTCGCCCTGCTCGACGCGCTCGGCATGCCCGTGGCCGACGGTCCCGGCGAGGGCCGGTTCGTGGTCGACGACGCCGGCGCCCACGCCCGCCCCGCCCGCGGCCCGTCGATCCCCGTGCGCGCGGAGTAGTCGCGTACGCATCACGCGGTCTCGTTGAAACTCAGGAGGACGGGGCCGCGGGCGATGCGGGTGACCGACGCGACGTCGAGGCGCATGCGCCAGGCGAGCTCCGGTGACGCGCCCAGCGTCCACGTCACCGCCGCCTTGATCGGCGACACGTGGCTGACCGCCACGACGACACCCTCGGTGGCGGCGCCCAGCCGCTCGTCGCAGAACGAGCCCATGCGCTCGGCTACGACCATCAGGCTCTCCCCGCCCGGGGGCGTGAAG
>JBKOZX010000090.1:0-1776 GCA_046726115.1 Actinomycetota bacterium
GGCGCGCGTCGCGACCGGCGCCGGGCCACGGCCGGGCTCGGGCTCGCGCTCGGGCGGCGTCGGAAGCGCGACCGGCGGCGCGAGCTCCTCGTCGGGCGCGCGCCACGTGATGGTCTGCGCCATCAGGCCCACTCCCAGACCGGCGGCTCGAGGGGCAGGCCGCTGAGCTCCTCGGCCGCCGGGGCCTTGCCGCCTTCGAGGACGAGGCGGAGCAGGCGGAACGCCTCGTCCGCCAGCATGACCTGGTTCCGTGCGACCGGCTCCGGCGGCGGCGGCCCGTCGCACGCGAGGCCGATCGCCTCCGTCATGCGCGCCGGGCGATCCGCCGGGGTCACGCGCGGCTGCTCGAAGCGCCGAGCCAGGGCGGCGAGCTTGGGCTCGTGGTCGACCGCCACGAACCGCACCCCGGCGGCCGCCGCCGCCACGAGCGAGTGGAATCGCATGCCGATCACGAGGCGGGCGCGGGAGAGCTGGCGGGCGGCGTCGGCGATGTCGCGCGGCGGATCGAGCACCTCGACTGGCGTGCCGAGCCGGCCGGCGATCGAGCGCGTCAGCGGCAGGTCGTCGGTCACGCCGTCGTGCACCTGCCAGGGCTGCAGCGCGATGCGGAGACCGGCGTCGCGAGCCTCACGCAGGCCGTCGGCGAGGCGGGTGGCGAGGTCGCGGCCGCCGGCCAGATTGCTCATCGTGACGACCACGGAATCGCCACCGTCCCGTCCGTCGAAGGGCGTGTCGGCGCTCGGCCAGTCGAGGAGCGTCCACGTCGGGTCGGCGCCCACGCGGAACGGTGTCGGCGCGCCCGTGCTCGCGAGCACGCGAGCGGAGTCCTCGTCGCGCAGCACGAGCAGGTCGGACTGCCGGACGACGCGCCGCGCGAGGCGACGAGCTCCCCAGCTCGAGAGGCTCCCGGCACCGAGACCGATCATCGCCACGGGCTTGGACGTCGCCCGCGCTCCCATTGTGAGCAGCGCCGCGTTGCGCAGCAGCTCGTTGGGCCGGCGCTCGGTCGACGGATGCAGCGTCTTGAACACCGTGCCGCCGGCGAGGACGACGGCGTCGGCCTGGCGCACCGCCGTCACGACCGCGCCGGTGTCAGAGGTCGGCACCGCCTCACAGCCGTGCATGGCCGCGGTCCGTTCGGGGTCGCTGCTCGTCGCGACCGCGCGCCATCCGGGCAACGCGGTCAGGAACGCCTGGAGCAGCGCCTCGTCACCCGGATTGCGTTGGCCGAACGCGCCGGCGAGCAGGACGGTGTGCATCGATCACCTCCCCGTAGAGCTCGAGGTGGTGCGCGGCCACTCGGGGCCAGGACCGCTCCTCGCCGAGGGAGGCGGCGGCGGATCGCAGGATCTCCAGCGCACCCGGCTTCTCCGCCAGGTCGCGCAGACGCACGCCCAGAGCGCTCGCGTCACGCGGCGCGGCGAGAACGCCCGGCGCCCCGGTGCAGCTCGCGAGCTCGGGAGAGAGGAGAACGGGCGTGCGATGCGCGAGCGCGAGCGCGAGCGCGCCGCTGCTGGAGAACGGGCGCGGGTACGGGTACAGCGCGACGTCGGCGGCGCTGAACCACAGCGGAACGTTCTCGTCCGGGACGCGGCCGGTGAACCGGGCAACGTGCCCCCACCGCTCGTGTAGCGAGGCCGCGTAGCCATCGCGGCCCGACAACCGCGGGTGCTCGCCGCCGGCCACGACGAGCTCGACCGAGCGCCCGGCGACCTTCGCGGCGTCGAGCGCGGTCTCGAGCCCCTTGTACGGCGCGAGGAACCCGAAGCACAGGAC
>JBKOZX010000091.1:0-3969 GCA_046726115.1 Actinomycetota bacterium
CTCCTTCCCGAGGGAAGGGTCGATGCGGAACACGGCCTCCTCGGGAAACACCTCGTGCAGCGCCGCGTTGAGCGCCTGCGCCGAGGGCAGGTCGCGCCCGAACGGCTTCTCGACGATGACCCGCGCGTTCTTGGCGCAGCCCGAATTTCCGAGACCCTCGACCACCGTGGGGAACAAGCTCGGCGGGATTGCCAAGTAGTGCGCGCACCGCTTCGACTTGACGGCACGGAGGGCCGCACCGAGTGAGTTGTACGTGTTGGTATCGCGATAGTCGCCGTCGACGTACGTCATCGACTTGGCGAGCGTCTCGAACGCGTTCTTGTCGTCGATGCCGCCGCCGTGCTCCTCGATGCTGTCGTGGGCGCGCTTGTGGAGGTCGTCGACGCTCCAGTTCGACGACGCCACGCCGATCACGGGGATCGCGAGGTGGCCGCGCTTGGTCATCGCGTACAGCGCCGGAAAGATCTTCTTGTACGCGAGGTCTCCCGTCGCGCCGAAGAACACCAGCGCGTCGGAATGCTGTGATGCGGGACTCATGACTGCCGTTTCTCTGCGTGACCGCCGAACTCGCTGCGCATGGCGGAGAGCAGCTTGTCGGCGAAGTCGGCCTCGCCCCGCGAGCTGAAGCGCTCGTACAGCGAGGTCGTGATGACGTGGGCAGGAACGCTCTCGTCGATCGCGGCCATCACCGTCCAGCGCCCCTCACCGGAGTCGGAGACGCGACCGGCGAAGTCGGCCAGCTGCGGGGATTTGTGCAGCGCGAGCGCGGTGAGGTCGAGCAACCACGACGCAATCACGCTGCCCCGGCGCCACACCTCGGCGACGTCGGGGATGTCGAGGTCGTACTGGTAGAACTCCGGGTGGTCGAGCGGGGCCGTCTCGGCGTCGCTCGTCTGCTGCTGCCTGCCGATGTCGGCATTCTCGAGGACGGCTAGGCCTTCGGCGTACGCGGCCATGATCCCGTACTCGATCCCGTTGTGGACCATCTTCACGAAGTGGCCGGCACCGTTCGGCCCGCAGTGCAGGTAGCCCTGTTCCGACGGGCTGGGCGTGCCGGTTCGGCCCGGTGTACGCGGCGCCTCGTCGACGCCGGGCGCGATCGTGGCGAAGATCGAATCGAGGTGCTGCACGACTTTCTCCTCGCCGCCGATCATCAGGCAGAACCCGCGCTGGAGCCCAAACACGCCGCCGCTGGTTCCGACGTCCACGTAGTGGATCTTCTTCGCGGCGAGCTCCTTGGCCCGGGCGATGTCGTCCCGGTAGTACGAGTTGCCGCCGTCGATGATGATGTCGTCGGCTTCGAACTCGTCCGCGAGCTGCATGACGGTCTGGCCGGTGACGGACGCGGGGACCATGACCCATGCCGCGCGCGGCTTGGTGAGCTTCGACGCGAAGTCGGCCAGCGACGACGAGCCGGTAGCGCCGACGTCGGCGAGCTCCTTCACCTTGGGCTCGTTGTGGTCGTACACCACGCACTCGTGGCCGTCCTTCATGAGGCGGCGCACGAGCCCGTTGCCCATGCGTCCCAGTCCGATCATTCCGAGCTGCATCGCTGTCCCTCTCTCTGCCTCGATCTCTCGGTGCGTCGCTCGCCCGGAATAGTTCCGGGTCAGGTACGCATCATGGTCAGCTCGCCGTGCGCACCTGGTCGGACTTCGAGCCGATGCGGGCGAGCAGGTCGTCCCACGACTTCACAAAGACGTCGGCGCCCTCGGTCTGGAGCGTCGCCGCCAGTGCGTCGACGTCGACGCCGGCCTTGCCGATGCGCGCGAGCACGTCCCCGGCGTTGCCGCCGTCGGCGGGCAACAGGTCTGCAACCGCGCCGTGCTCGCCGAACGCGAGCAGCGTCTTCTCCGGCATCGTGTTGATGGTCTGCTCCGACGCCAGCGCCTGGATGTAATAGGTGTCGGGCAGGTTCGGGTCCTTGGTGCCCGTGCTCGCCCACAGCAGTCGCTGCGGTTTGGCCCCCGCCGCCGCCAGCTTCTGCCAGCGATCCGAGGCGAGCAGGTTCCGGTACGCCTTGTACGTCCGCTTGGCGACGGCCACGCCGAGCTGGCCACTGAGATCGTCGGGCAGCTTGCCGGTGACGGCGGCGTCCCAGCGGGAGATGAAGACGGACGCCACCGACGAGACGTCGAGGTCGAGCCCGCCCTCCTTTCGGCGCTCGAGGCCCCGGAGGTACGCCTCGGCGGCGGCCTGATAGTGCTCGCGCGAGAACAGCAGTGTCACGTTCACGGAGACGCCGGCCGCGACGAGCTCCTCGATCGCGGGGATGCCCTCGGACGTGCCGGGCACCTTGATGAACAGGTTCGGCGTCGCCGCCTTCTCGTGGAGGGCCTTCGCCTCGTCGACCGTGCTCTTCGTGTCGTGGGCCAGCTTCGGCGATACCTCGAGTGATACCCAGCCGTCGACGCGGCCGCTGGCGTCCCAGATCGGGCGGAACAGGCTCGCCGCCTTGGTGAGGTCGACCAGCGCGAGCTCGAAGAACAGATCCTCGCCTTCGGTGCCCGCCGCAAGCAACGATTGGATCTGCTCGTCGTAGTCGGCGCTGCTGGTGAGCGCCTTGTCGAAGATCGTCGGGTTCGACGTGAGGCCGGTGACGGCGAGGTCGGCGATGTACCGCGCCAGTGTCCCGCTCGTGAGCAAGGCGCGCGTGATGTTGTCGAGCCACAGGCTCTGGCCGGCGTCGTGCAGTCGTGTGGCCGCGTTCATGCTGCGCTCCCGCTCGAATGCGAGGACCTCACCGAGGCGGCGCAGGTGGCGCGCCTCGATGTTCGGCACCGCGTTCACGAAGGCCTCGACGATCTCGGCCGCGACCGCGGGGCCCATGACGCGTGCGCCGAGTGTGAGCACGTTCACGTGGTCGTGCTCGACCATCTGATGGCCCGTGTAGTGGTCGGCCGCGTACGCGGCCCGGATGCCGGGCAGCTTGTTGGCGGCGATCGTGACGCCGGCGCCGCTGCCGCACACGAGGATGCCGCGTTCGGCGTCGGTCGCATCGAGAGCGTCGGCGACCGCCTTGGCGACGAGCGGGTAGTCGATGCCCTCGGGCGGAGCGGTGTCTGGCCCGTAGAGGAGCGGCTCGTGCCCCTCGGCCCGGACGGCGTCCGCGATGACCGGCCGCAACGGCAGCCCGGCGTGATCGGCGGCGATCGCGACCCTCATCAGGCCTAGCTTACGAACGGCGTCGGACTCAGCCGTTCTGTCTCTCCGCAGCGCACGGGTAGCCGGCGGCGACGCCCACCTCCGGCGGCACGAAGCCGAGGTCCATGATCGCCGTCGGGTCGCCGTGCGCGTTGCCGAAGTCCGTCGCCGCCTGCTGCAGGAGCGCGGGGTCGATCTTCTTCTCGAGCTGCTTGACGAGCTTGTCCCGGACTGTCGTGCCGTCGGGCTTGTCGGGGCCGAGGAGCAGGTCGGATGCAGAGCTCGCGAGCCGCTTGATGTCGCGGTCTTTCAACCCGAGCGAACGTAGGGTCGCCTCTGCGGCGCTTGCTCGGTCGAGGATCGGCTGGGCCTGTGCTGCGAGCTCCTGGGGAGCAACCTTGATGTAGGACCGGAGGTCGCGGACGAGCAACGGTGCGTACGCGAGGTCGCTGAGGCCGGCGGCGGCGGGGTCGCCCTGGAGGACCGCCACGGCCCACCCGGTGACGCTCAATTTCGCGGTTGGCAGGACCCGACAGAACTCGGCGGGGTTACCGCCGGTGAGCGTAGTGATCGTGGTTTGCTCGGGCAGGGGGTTGACCGGCCCGACGTCAGGCTGAGCCGGTTCGTTCGGCGCTGGCTCGGCGGGTATCTGGGCCTCGTTGGCCTTGGCGCGCTCTTCCTTCAACCGGTTGTCGTTGAGTGATTGCACGGTGGAGATGAGGTCTCCCCGTTCGGCGAATTGCACTTGGAGGATGTTGGGGACGAGGCCGCGCTCGCGGAGGCACTGCTCGATGCGCTTGTCGAGGACGGCGCGCGAGTTCACGA